>JBOGVI010000167.1:0-5003 GCA_050692695.1 Actinomycetota bacterium | reverse complement strand
CATCCGACCACCTGCCCGTGATAGCCGAGCTCAACCTGCCCGAGGGTGGGGGCGGACCAGGCGAGATCGCCGAGAGCGACGGGGCGTGATCAGTTCGAAATGCCGCCCATCGGCACCAGGATGTCGGCCTTGATCTTCGACACGCTGAGGCCGAGGTACTGGGCCGGGGCCATGGCCAAGTCGATCACACGGTCCTGGTCCCCGTAGGGCCCTCGGTCGTTCACCAGCACGATGGCGCACTTCCCTCCGTGGTGGACCTTGAGGAACGTCCCGAACGGGAGCCACCGGTTGGCCGCGGTGAACAGCCGGGGGTCGAAGATGGCGCCGCTCGCGGTGCCCTGCCCGGCGAACTCCCAGCCGTACCAGGTCGCGAGGCCCGAGAAGCTCTTGCCCGTGTCCCGCAACCCCTCGGGGGTGGTGCAGGTCCGGCCGCCGGTGGAGCCGAGGAGCGCGAGGAGGGCGCTTTGGTCCTTGCCGGTTGCGCCGCCGCCCAGGAGGTTTCGGCCGATCTCCCGGCGCGCGGCGTCCTGGATGGCCCGTTGCTTCTCCTCTAGCGAGGCCACAACCACGCCGGCCCGGTCGGCTAAGGCCTGGGCCTCGGCCACCTTGGCCCGCATGGCAGAAAGGAGCGAGGCAAGCTCAGTCTGCTTGGGTGCGAGCATCGCCCTGGCCAGGGCCGCGGCGACGCGTTCCTTATCGAGCAGCGCCTCGGCGGCCTGCTTCGCCTCGACCGCCTCGGCGTCGAGCGAGAGGGTCCGGGCCGTGTACTCGCCCGCGGCCGCCACGTCGGCGAAGGTCGTGGCGGTCAGCATGGCCTCGAGGATCGCGACTGGGCCGAGCTGGTATGCCGCGCGGGCCCGCTGGTCGAGCTGGTCCTGGGCCCCGGCAAGCAGGGCCTCGGCGGCCTGCTCGGCCAACGTGGCCTCGACCAGCCGGATGGATGCTCGGCCCGCCTCTCGTTCCAGGGCCGAATATCGCACCAGGACGGGTTCGAGCTGTCGTTCCAGCTGGGCCAGACGGGCAAGAGCGATCGCCCGGTTCGCGCGCGCCTCGTCGAGCTCCTGGTCGAGGGGAGATGCGGTGGCCGGCGCTGCGACCAGTGCCGTGGCGAGCGCCACGAGCAGGGTCGTGGCCTTCGTTCGCATGTCCTTCCCCCGCGTCCGCCCCCTCCATGCCGGGCGGACGACCGCCCAGCGTAGAATCGGATGGACCGGCCTGGCAAGTACCTTGGGATGGCCGGTCGCTCCGTACAGGGGTCGCAACCACCCGCTACCAGGGGAAACGTGTTCGCGATGAAACGCATCGGGATCCTCACCGGCGGAGGTGACTGCCCCGGGCTGAACGGGGCTATCCGGGCCGTGGTGCGAAGGGGCGTTGGGGCGCACGGATACGAGGCCCTCGGCTTTCGGAACGGCTGGCGGGGCGTGATGGAGGGCGACGTGGTGCCCCTCACGGCCGATTCGGTCAGAGGCATCCTGCACCGGGGGGGGACGATCCTCGGAAGCTCCGCGGCCAACCCGTACCACGAGGGCGGCATCGACCATGTCCGGGCCGCCTTCCGGGACCTCCAGATGGACGGCCTCATCGCCATCGGCGGGGAGGGGACGCTCGGAGCCGCCGCCAACATGACCGAGGAGGGGCTGGCGGTCATCGGCATCCCGAAGACCATCGACAACGACATCTCGGGCACTGACTATTGCATCGGGTTCCAGACCGCGGTCCAGGTGGCGACCGACGCCATCGACCGCCTCCACAGCACGGCGGAGAGCCACAACCGGGTGATGCTGGTGGAGGTGATGGGCCGGAGCGCGGGCTGGATCGCGCTCTCCGCGGGCATGGCCGGCGGGGCCCACGTGATCCTCATCCCCGAGCACCCGTTCGATCTCGAGGAGGTCTGCGGGTACATGCGCCGCCGCCATCTCCGGGGCCGGCTGTTCTCCATCGTGGTGGTGGCCGAAGGGGTCGTGCCGAGGGCCGGGGCGATGGAACTGCCGGAGTACCCCAGGGATGAACGAGGATTCCCCCGGTTCGGCGGGATCGCCGGCCTGCTGGGCCCGGAGATCGAGCGCCGGACGGGGTTCGAGACCCGGGTCACGGTCCTCGGCCACATCCAGCGGGGCGGGACGCCCTCGGCGCACGACCGCATCTTGGCCACGCGGTTTGGCATCGCGGCGATCGACATGGCGGCGGCAGGCGCCTGGGGCACGATGGTTGCCCTCCGGGGGAACGACGTGGTGGGCATCCCGCTGAAGGAGGCGGTCGCCGACGTCCGGCTGGTCCCCGAGGAGCTGTACCGGGTCGCCGAAGTGTTCTTCGGCTACTAACGTTGGATGGACCGCGGTTGGGAGGTTCGAGCGGGATGAAGGTCGGCGTCCTCACCGGTGGGGGAGACGTCCCGGGGCTGAACGCGTGCATCAAGGCGGTCACCAACCGGGCCTCGGAGGCCGGGCACGCCGTGCTGGGCATCCGTCGGGGGTGGGCCGGGCTGCTCGAGTGCGACCCGGACGACCCGGACTCGGTATCGGCGTGCACCATCCCGCTGGACCCCGGGGTGGTGCGGACCATCGACCGGTCCGGGGGGACCTTCCTGCACACCTCGCGGGCGAATCCCGCCCGGGTCCGACCCAAGGAGGAACCCGGGTTCCTCCGGGGCGAGGACGGGGGGGACGAGCCACAGGACCACACCGCCCATGTCCTGAATGTGATCGACCGGCTGGGGATCGGCGCCCTCATCCCCATCGGCGGCGACGACACCCTGTCCTTCGCCCTCCGTCTGAACGATGAGGGAGTGCCCGTGGTGGCCATCCCCAAGACCATGGACAACGACGTCCATGGCACGGACTACTGCATCGGGTTCTCCACCGCCATCACGCGCACCGTGAACTTCATCCACCAGCTCCGGACCAGCGCCGGTTCCCACGAGCGGCTGGCGGTGGTGGAGGTGTTCGGGCGCTACAGCGGCGAAACCTCGCTCGTCTCCGCGTACCTGGCCGGCGTAGACCGGGCCATCATCTCCGAGGTGCCGTTCGACATCGAGCGGCTGGCCCGTCTTCTGATGAAAGACAAGGGCGCGAACCCCAGCCGCTACGCCATGATGACCATCTCGGAGGGCGCGACCATGTTGGGGGGCGAGATGGTCATGGCCGGGACGGAGGATGCCTTCGGCCACAAGAAGCTCGGCGGGGTCGGGCAGGTCACCGGCGAAGCGCTGAGGGAGCTCACCGGCGAGGGCATCATCTACCAGCAGCTCGGATACCTGATGCGTTCGGGCACCCCCGACTCGCTCGACCTCATGGTCGCCATCAACTACGCGGTCATGGCCTCGGACCTCGTGATCCAGGGTGAGGTCGGGCGGCTGGTGGCGCTGCGGAACGGGAACTACGTGAACGTCCCCATCGCCGTGGTCCGCCAGGGCGTGAAGCGGGTTGACGTCGGCGCGCTGTACGACGTGGACAACTACCGGCCCAAAATCCGTCACGTCGACGGCAAGCCGATGTTCCTGTACTGAGGCGGGTCCCGCCCCCAAGCCCGCCCGGGCCCCGTCCCGGGTGGAACCTGTCAGCACGCTGAAAGCAAAACCCCAGGTCACAGGTGTCAGGGTGCTGACGAGTGCCGCGGGGAACGTGCGTGGAGGTGTAGGGAGGTCCGGCCACCGTAAAATCGCCCACGATCGGAGGGGCGATGGCCGGCATCATCGAGGTCGAGGGACTTCGCAAGGAGTACCGGCGCCTGCGCGGCGGGCGGACCCTGGCGGTCGACGGCCTCGACCTGGCCGTCTCCCAGGGCGGGGTGTTCGGGTTCCTGGGACCCAACGGGGCGGGCAAGACCACCACGATCCGGTGCCTCCTGGGGCTGGTTCGCCCCACCGGGGGCCGCTGCCGTCTGCTCGGCGTGGACGTTCGCACGGAGCTGCACGGGGTGATCGGACGGGTCGGGTCGATCGTGGAGACCCCCACGATGTACCCGCGCTTCTCTGGGCGCCGGAACCTCGAGTTGCTCGGCCGGCTCGACGGCATCGGGACGAGGCGGGTGGCCGAGGTGCTGGAGCGGGTGGGCCTGGCCGATCGAGCCGGCGACCTAGTGAAGAACTACTCGTTCGGCATGCGCCAGCGGTTGGGCATCGGCGCCGCGCTGCTCAAGGACCCCGAGGTCTTGATCCTGGACGAGCCGGCGAACGGGCTGGACCCGGCGGGCATCGTGGAGGTCCGGGAGCTGCTGCGGAGCCTCGGCCGGGAGGGGCGCACGGTGTTCGTGTCCAGCCACAACCTGTCCGAGGTCCAGCAGACGGCCGACCGCGTGGCCATCCTGTCGCGCGGCCGGTGCGTGGCCGCCGGGCCAGTGGAGGAGGTGCTGGCCGGCGGCCGGGCCCGGGGCCTGATCGTGAGGTTGGCGGACCCGGCGGCAGGGGCGGAGGCCCTCCGGGCGGCCGGCATGCCAGTCTCGATGGACGGCGACGCGCTTCGGGTGGGCCTTCCGCTCTCCGATGCTGCCACGGTGACGATGGCGCTCGCCGAGCGAGGGCTCTACCTGACGGAGCTCCGCCCCGACGCGGTCGACCTGGAGACTGTGTTCCTTGAGCTCACGAGAGAGGGCGAGCCGCCGTGAGGGCGCTACTGTCCGTCGAGCTCCGAAGGATGTTGGCCCGGCGGCTGGTCCGAGTGCTGGTGGCGCTCGCGCTTGTGGGCATCGCCATCGCCGGGGTGACTGTCGCCGCCACGTCGAACCCGGGCCTGGGGCCTGAGCTGGCCGTCGCGCAGCGGCAGGTCGAGGAGCAACGGGCCTTGTGCGAGGAGGCCGTGTCGGCGAACCCTCAGGACTTCCCCCCCGACGCGGACTCCGAGGAGTTCTGCCGCGAGAGCATCCGGATGGAGTTCTTCTACCGTGACCCCCGGTTCCACCTGACCGTGCTCCGGGACGTGTTCCTGGGAACCGCAATCTTCCTCGTGGTCGGGGGATGGCTCCTGGGGGCCTCCTTCATGGGGGCCGAGTGGCACGCCGGGACC
>JBOGVI010000166.1:0-5005 GCA_050692695.1 Actinomycetota bacterium | reverse complement strand
GACCGAGCCAGAAAGGTCGTCGTCCTCGCCCAGGAAGAAGCGAGGATGCTGAACCACAACTACATCGGCACCGAGCACATCCTGCTCGGGCTGATCCACGAGGGTGAGGGCGTGGCGGCTCAGGTCCTGGAGAAGATGGGTGCTGGCCTGGACCGGGTCCGCAAGAGCGTCATCCAGCTCGTGTCCGCGTACACCGGGGGAAAGGAGCAGGCCCCCGGGGAGCCGATCGCCGCGGCGGAAGGCGAGGCAGGGTCGGAGGCGGAGCCGGCCGGGCCCAGGTGCCCCCGGTGCTCGGCGGAGCTCGCCGTGTACGCGACCTACCGGACCATCACGGTGCCCGACGAGGAGGAGAGTTCGGCCCACCGGGTGGTGTTCGTGTTCTGCCGGAGGTGCAACCACACGCTCGGCGTCCTTCCCGAATAGGTGTTCTCGCCCGCCGGTCGCTCGCTCGGTCAGCTGGAGGCGATGAGGTTCTCGGATTCGCGGGCCGGGGTGGGCTTCAACACCCGAGGCCGGGGGTGCTCGAACGGGAGGACCACGGTGAACCGGCTGCCCTTGCCGGGTGTGCTCTGCACCTCGATCGTCCCTCCCAAGGGGTCGAGGAGGTCCTTGACCAGCGACAGTCCGAGGCCCGCACCGCGGAACACCCTGGTGGTCGACGAGTCCACCTGATAGAAGCGCTCGAAGATCCGGGGCAGCGCTTCGGGTGGGATGCCGATGCCGTGGTCCTGCACCCAGAACACGAGTCGGCCGCGCTCGGTCTTGGCTCCAAGCTCGCACGGCGTGCCCTCCGGCGAGTACTTGAGCGCGTTGTCCAGCAGGTTCGAGACCACGCGGCCCAGGAGCTGGCGGTCCGTGTGGAGCACAGGCAGGTCCGAGGGCACGTCGACGTGGATCCGGTCGGCCTCCACCGCGAGCCCCTCCACGACCTCGCTCACCAGGTCCTCGAACAGCACGCGGCCCACCGAGACCGGAAGCTCCCGGCTCTCGATCCGGGACGCCGTGAGCAGGTTCTCCACCAGCCGCAACAGGCGGTCGCCCTGCCGTTCCATCCGCTCCAGGAATTCCAGCAGCATCATCGGGTCCTCGGCGAACTCCGGCCGTCGCAGGGTCTTCGCATAGCCGATCAACGCGGTGACCGGCGTTCGGAGCTCGTGCGAGACGACGGCCACGAACTCTCCCTTCATCCGGTTCAGCTCGCGGAGCTCGTCGACGGTGTGGTGCTCCTTCTCGAGCAGCTCCTCGAGCTTTCGCGCCTGGTCGGCCAGCATCCGGTTCTGCTCGGCCAGTCGGTCGGCAAGGGAACGGTTCCGGAAGTACATCTGCCGCGCGAACACCAGGGGCCCCAGGAGCACGGCCACCGACCACAAGCCCTCGTTCTCGTAGAACCGAGCGATGACGGCGCCGAACAGCCCCAGGCCGAGGTAGGAGAGGAGGAACTCGTAGGGGGCGCTGCCGTGCATCTTCGCGATGACGCTGCCGAGGGAGATCCGCCGGAGCACCGCGGTCTGGACGGCCACGCAGAGCGCGTTCACCGCGTAGGCCACGACGCCCGCGAGCATGATGGCGGGGACCAACCGCGTCCACGGGGAATCCAGCTCGGCCATCCGGTGGAACAGGGTTCCTCCGGCCAGGATGGACAGCCCCACCTGGCTGCGGTTCCACACCGCCTTCAGCAGCGAGACCTCGCGACGGAACTCCCGAGGGTCGAACGAGCCGACCACGCCCACGAAGGACGCGATGGCCGGGGGGTAGATGATCGCGGCGCCGAGCAGGACGGGGAAGCTCAGCGAGAGCTGGAGGCCCCCCCATCCGGGCACTGGGAGGAGGTCGACGATGGCCACTGCCGCGATGAAGAACAGGACGGAAGGCGTGAGGTCCTCACGGTACCGGGGGAGGGCCCACGCCAGGTAGGCGAGCATGGGGACGATGACGAGGAGCTCGACGATGGTGGAGCCGAGCCGGTTCTCCCTGCCCTCGGCCTCGTCAGGGACTGCCTGATCCATCAGGGCGAAGCCTCCGACATCCGCAGCTCTGCGGCTTCTTCCGACGAGGGTACCCCACGCCGGAGGCGCATCGCGCGAACGATCAACCCGCTGCTCACGACCGCTCCAGCTCCTCCCGGGCCAGCCGCACCGCTTCCTCGTAGACGTCTCGGGCGGGGACCCCGGCCTCGCGGGCGACCCGGGTGCAGTCCTCGTACTCGGGCGAGACCGTGATGGGCCGTCCCTCGAACAGCCCCACCTTCACCGCCACCGCCCCGTGGGACGTCTCGACCTTGACCGTCTCCCGGTCCAGGGCGCGCTTCGAGACCTCGGTGGACCGAACGCCCAGGGTCCCCGTCTCGCGGAACACGATGGCTCGCATGGTCTCGGCCCGCTCGGGCGAGCACAACACCGAGATCTTCACGCCCGGCCTGCCCTTCTTCATCACGACAGGGGTGAGCCAGGCGTCCTGGGCCCCCGCCGCGAGCAGCCGCTCGATCACGAAGCCGTACAGCTCGGGGTTGAGGTCGTCCACGTTGGTGTCGAGGACGACCTCCGTGCTGTCGCCCCCGGCCGCCTCTTCTCCACCGCGCGCGTCCGCCTGCTCGCCCACCATGACCCGGAGCACGTTCGGGAAGTCCAGCCGGTGGGTGCCGGCCCCGTAGCCCACTGATCCGACGATCATCATGGGCAGCTCGCCGAACCCCTCCACGGTGGCGGCCAGGATGGCCGCGCCGGTCGGCGTGACCAGCTCGACCGGGACGCCCTTCGAGTACAGGGGCGCCCCCCGCAGCAGCTCGACGACGGCGGGAGCAGGGATCGGCATCGCGCCGTGGTCGGTCCGGGTCATCCCGAACCCGGTGGGGACGGCGGACGAGAACACGCGCTCCACGCCGAGCATCGAGAGCGCGAGCGCCGTCCCGGTGATGTCCACGATGGAATCGACCGCGCCGACCTCGTGGAAGGTGACCAGGTCGATCTCCTTGCGGTGCACCCGGGCCTCCGCCTCGGCCAGGCGGCGGAAGATCCGATGCGCCAGCTCCAACGCCTCCTCTGGCAACCCTGCCGAATCGAGCAGGGTGCGGATGCTCGCGTACGTCCGGATGACCCCCGCGATGGATGCCCGGACCACCACCCGCTTCGCATTGATGCCGTAGGTCTCCACCTCCTCGACCTCGAGGTCGAACGGCTCGAGGGGCAGCTTCGCCAGTTCGTCCTTCAGCGGGGCGAAGTCGGCGCCGGCGTCGATCAGCGCGGCGAGCGCCATGTCGCCGCTGATGCCGGCGATGCAGTCGAAGTACGCGAGTCGCACGGCCTCACGTCCCGGTTCGCACGATGCGGTGGGCCACGAGCGCGGCTCCGAAGCCGTTATCGATGTTGACCACGCTCACTCCGGGGGCGCAGCTGTTCAACATGGCCAGCAACGCCGCCAGCCCTTCGAAGGACGCGCCGTAGCCGATGCTGGTCGGCACCGCGACCACCGGGCGCGACGTGAGGCCGGCCACCACCGACGCCAGCGCGCCCTCCATGCCGGCGACCACGATCGCCACGTCGGAGGCTTCGATCTCCGCGGCGCGGTCCAGGACCCGGTGGATCCCGGCCACCCCCACGTCGGTGACGGGCTCGACCCGAAGGCCCAGTGCATCCGCGGCCTGCGCCGCCTCCTCGGCCACCGGGAGATCGGAGGTCCCGGCCGAGACCACGGCCACCGACCCGAGGGGTATCTGCATCTGCGCGCGCCTGGCCACGATCAACCGCGACCGGGGGCTGTACGTCGCATCCGGCACCGCCCCCATGAGAGCGTGGAACTGCTCGGGAGAGGCCCTCGTCACGAAGACGGCGCCCGAGGCGCGTGCCACCAGCCCGGCGGTGGCGTCGCGAACCTGCTCGGAGGTCTTCCCCGGCCCGTAGATCGCCTCGGCCTGACCGGTCCGCAGCTCCCGGTGGTGATCGATCGTCGCGTCGGCAAGCTTCTCGTAGGGGAAACCCCGGAGGTCCTCCAGCGCAACGTCCACGGGCAACTCGCCCGAAGCTACTCGGTCAAGCAGGTCGGCCAGGCGCGATTCGTCCACGAGGGCGATGATTGTATACTCCGTCTCTCGCAGAAGCCCAGGTAGACGGCCACATCCGGGACTCGAGGTCGCATGACGCTCTCCGACGAGACGCTCAGCCTGCTGGTCCTGATCAACCTGGGGCTGGCCGGGCTGGCGCTCCTCTTCTCCGCGACGGGCTCCGGCAAGCGGGGCCGCGACACGGAGGGCCGAGTCGGATTGGGCGACGCGCTCCAAGGGGTGCTGGTGCGCCAAGCGCGCTCGATCCAACGATTGGAGCAGGCGGTGGCCACGCTGCACGAGACCCACACGCGACAGAAGGATCTGATCGAGGGCGCGGTGAGGCGCGTGGGGCTGATCCGCTACGACGCGTTCGAGGACGTCGGGGGGCGGCTGTCGTTCTCGTGCGCTCTGCTCGACGAACGCGGCAACGGGGTCGTGGTCACGTCGATCAACGGGCGGCAGGACACGCGGGTGTATGCGAAGCCCATCACGGAAGGGAAGAGCGCCTACAACCTCTCGGTCGAGGAGGAGGAAGCGATCAGGCAGGCGCTGGGGAGGCCACGAGAGGCGGTGAAGGCCAGATGATCTGGCGGCGCGAGGACGCGCAGGCCAAGAGGCGCGAGGAGGCGGAAGCCAGGGTACGCGAGGCGGAAGCCAAGGCGCGCCAGGAGGCTGACGCTCGGGAACGCGGCGGGACCGAGGGCGGACGGCGAGCCGAGCCGGAGGTCCGGCAGGAGCAACCGAAGGTTGTCGAGACTCGCAAGGGGGTGCGACGAATGGCGGAGCAGAGCGGAGAGGTCACGATCATCGGCGCAGGAGCGAAGCTCGAGGGCACGGTTGTCTCGGCGGGGTCGCTCCGCGTCGACGGACAGGTGAAGGGACAGATCAACGCCGACGGCGACGTGATGCTCGCGCCGCAGAGCCAGGTCGAGGCGGACATCAGGGCCCAGAACGTCTCGGTGGCCG
>JBOGVI010000165.1:0-5652 GCA_050692695.1 Actinomycetota bacterium | reverse complement strand
TGAGGCAGGGGCTCAGGAGCCCGGCGAGGCCGAGGCGGCCGAAAAGGAGCCTTCGGTCCACGAGGCACCGGAGGGGCCCGGAGAGGGTGCCGTGGCAGGCGACGGCCAGGCCCTCAAACGGCGGCGGCGACGCCGGCGCAAGCCCGCCGCCGCCGTGGAAGCCTCCAGCGAAACAGGGGAAGCCCGCCCCGGGGCAGGGAGGGCCCGTCCCGCCGGCTCCGAGGAGGCCCGGGAGGCCGCCGCCCCGGCTCGCCGCCGAACCCGTCAGGCCAGGCCACCGGCCTCCCCGGAGACCAAGGCGGCGGAGGAGACCAAGGCGGCCGAAGAGACGAGGCCCCCCACTCGCCGATCCCGGCGCAAGACTTCCGAGGCCGGGGAGGGCGCACCGGTGGCGACCCGTCTCCGGCGCGGCCGCCAGCCCACGGGCCGGCGCCGCCGAGAGGCCCTGCCCGTCGTCCCCCGGGTCACGGACAAGCTCATGGTCATCACGGAGCACGGCGAGCGAGACCAGATCGCCATCCTGGAGGGCCGGGACCTCGTCCAACACTATGTGACCAGGGCCGGCGCGCGGTCGATGGTCGGAAACGTGTACCTGGGCCGGGTGCAGAACGTGCTCCCCGGAATGGAGGCCGCGTTCGTAGACGTCGGCAGGGGCCGAAACGCCGTCCTGTATGCGGGGGAAGTGAACTACTCGCCCGAGGACTTGGAGGGGACGCCGCCCCGGATCGAGCACGTCCTGAAGAGCGGTCAGTCCGTGCTCGT
The DNA here is from genome assembly GCA_050692695.1 of Actinomycetota bacterium. Classification (GTDB taxonomy): domain Bacteria; phylum Actinomycetota; class UBA4738; order UBA4738; family HRBIN12; genus AC-69. The sequence continues at coordinate 4,890 of JBOGVI010000165.1, read as the reverse complement.
GCAAGTGACCAAGGACCCCATCGGCGGCAAGGGGGCCCGCCTCACGGCGCAGATCAGCATGCCAGGCCGCTACCTCGTCCTCGTGCCCAACTCCGCCGTGACCGGGATCAGCCGCCGGCTGCCGGACGACGAGCGAAGGCGCCTGAAGCAGATCCTGAAGAGCATCCGCGCCGAGGGGCATGGCGTGATCATCAGGACCGCCGCTGAGGGAGCCGATGAGGAGTCCCTAGGGGAGGACGTCGCCCGGCTCCTCGACGAGTGGAAGGCGATCGATAAGAAGGCGAAGAAGACGAAGGCCCCGGCGGTCTTGTACGAGGAGCCCGAGCTCACGGTCCGGGCGGTCCGCGACCTGTTCACCGACGAGGAGTTCCGGGAGCTGGTGACGGACTCCCCCCGCGTGTATCAACTCGTCACGGAGTACCTAGCCCAGGTGGCCCCCGACCTCCTGCCGAAGGTCCGCCTGCACCAGGGCAAGCTCCCGGCGTTCGAGGAGTTCCACGTCGTGGAGCAGATCCACAAGGGCCTCGACCGTAAGGTATGGCTCGCCTCCGGCGGCTACATCGTGATCGACCGGACGGAGGCCCTCACGGTCATCGACGTCAACACGGGGAAGTCCGTGGGCAGGTCGAACCTCGAGGAGACCGTGGCGAACACGAACGTCGAGGCCGCCCGGGAGGCGGCCCGGCAGCTCCGCCTGAGGGACATCGGCGGGATGATCATCATCGATTTCATCGACATGCTGCTGGAGCAGAACAAGAAGAAGGTCGTGGAAGCCCTGAGGGAGGAGATGGCCAAGGACAAGACCCGCTCCCAGGTCTTCGACATCAGTCCCTTGGGGCTGCTCGAGGTGACCCGCAAGCGCGTGTCCGGTGGGCTCCTGGAGTCGTTCTCCGAGACCTGTCCCACGTGCGAAGGGCGGGGCGTGCTGTTGACCTACGAGGCGTGAGGAGGATCCGATGTACGCGGTCATCAAGGCGGGCGGGAAGCAGCAGAAGGTGAAGCCCGGCGACGTCATCGAGGTCGAGTACATGCACGGCCTCGGCGAAATGGTCACCTTCCAGCCCTTGCTGGTGGTGGACGACGAAGGCAAGACCCACTACGGCAAGGACGCCGAGAAGGCTGTGGTCACGGCGAAGCCCCTCGGCGAGCAGAAGGGCGAGAAGGTCCGGGTGTTCAAGTACAAGAACAAGACCGGCTACGCCCGGGCTCAGGGGCACCGGCAGACCTTGACCCTCCTCGAGATCTCTGAGGTCAGCCTGTCCGGCACGGCGAAGCCCTCCGCGAAGCCTTCAGCCAAGCCGGCCGCGACGACGGCGAAGGGGAAGCCGGCGGCGAAGACGGCCGCCGCGGAAGGGGGCGACGAGGAGTCGGCCGAGGCGTAACACCGCCGTTTGGTACGCTCGGAGACGCGATGGCACACAAGAAGGGCGGCGGTTCCTCGAAGAACGGTCGGGACTCCGAGTCCAAGCGGCTCGGGGTCAAGACCTTCGGCGGTCAGGCCGTGGCGGCCGGCTCCATCATCGTTCGCCAGCGGGGCACCCGGATCCACCCCGGGCCCGGGGTGGGCAGGGGCGGCGACGACACGCTGTTCGCCCTCGTTCCGGGCGTCGTCCGGTATCACCAGTCCCGGGGCCGTCGCGTGGCGACGGTCGAGCCCGCCTAGCCCGGCTCACTCTCGCTCCCCCGGACCCCTTCCCGAACGGCTTGCTCCCACTCCGCCACGGCGGTCTTCAGTTCTCGGTTCCACGTCCCCAGGTAGCCGACATTTTGCCGGCGGGCCTTCCTCCTGCCGCCCCGGCCGAACGCCAGCGGCGAGGGTCGCTCGAGACGATCGCCCACCAGCGCTTCGAGTGGCGGGGGCTGGGCGAAGTAGAACGCCGTGCGCTCGGTCCGTCCGTCGACGTCGTGGGTCACCAGGAGGACCGGCGACCCGCGAAGGCGCCTGGCCTTGCGAACAGCCTCGAAGGCGATCCGGACACGGCCGGAGCCGTCGTCCGCGGCGAATGCCAGGGCGTCGACCTCGAGGGACAGTGTCCCCTTCCGCTCGTGAGTCAGACCCGAGCGAAGCTGCACCGCCCACACGGTGACGGCCTCAGGCATGCCGGATCAATCTTCGTCGCCGCGGCTTGTTTCGACCACAATCACGGTGTGAACTTCGTGGACGAGGTGACGGTCATCGCCCGCGCCGGACGAGGAGGCGACGGCTCGTCGTCGATGCTCCGGGAGCCGTTCAAGCCGAAGGGCGGCCCGGACGGCGGCGACGGTGGCCGCGGCGGCAACGTCGTGTTCGAGGTGTCGCCGGGCGTGCGGGACCTCTCTTCGCTCGGCGACCACCCGCACCCCAGGGCCGAGGGCGGCAAGCCCGGTGGTCCCAACCGTCGAACCGGGGCTGGCGGCGACGACCTCGTGATCGCGGTCCCGGACGGCACGATGGTCTTCGACGATGACGGCCTGTTGGCCGATCTGGTGGAGGCGGGAGCGCGAGCCGTGGTGGCCAGGGGCGGCCGGGGCGGCCGGGGAAGCGCGTCGCTGGCCTCCCGCCGAAACCGCGTAGGGCGGGGGGCCGAGGCGGGGGAGCCCGGGGAGGAGAAGCGCCTCCGGGTCGAGCTCCGCGTGGTGGCCGACCTCGGACTGGTCGGCCTGCCGAGCGCGGGGAAGTCCACACTGCTTTCCAGGCTCACGGCGGCCAGGCCGAAGATCGCCGACTACCCCTTCACCACGCTCAGCCCCAATCTCGGCGTGGCCGAGGGCGAGCACCCCTTCGTCGTGGCCGACGTCCCCGGGCTGGTGGAGGGAGCACACGAGGGGAAGGGCCTGGGCGACCGGTTCCTCCGACACGTCGCCCGAAGCCGGGCCCTGGTGATCGTGGTCGACCTGTCGGCGGCCGATCCGGCCGCCGACCTGGCGGCCGTGCGAAGGGAGCTCGAGGCCCACGACGCCGAGCTCGCGGCCCGGCCGTTTGTCGTGGTGGGGACCAAGGGCGACCTGGTCGGCGGCGACGCTGCCGAGGCGGCCCGCCGGCTCCACCCGGAAGCCGTGGCCGTGTCCGGCCTGACCGGCCATGGCATCGAGGGCCTGGCTCGGCGCCTGGCCGAGCTTGCGCGACGATCGGCCGAGGGCGAGGAGCGCCGCGCGTTCGTGGTGCTCCGTCTGGCCCGGCCGCGGTTCTCCGTGAAGCGCGAGAGTGGCGGGTTCCGGGTGATGGGGCGGACCGTGGAGCGATGGGTCGCGGAGACCGACTTCGACGACCCCCGAAAGGTGGTCCAGCTCCAGAAGCGGCTGGCGAAGGAGGGCGTGGAGAAGCAGCTTGCGGCGATGGGGGCCCGTCGCGGCGACGAGGTGCTGATCGCGGACCGCGCCTTCGAGTTCCTGCCGGAGCGAGAAGGGAACTGATCGCGTGGACGAACGGACCAAGCTCGTCCAGGAGGAGGACGAGGCCTGGGCCGAGATCGTGGCCCTCATCTCCGGCCTGACCGAGCAGCAGATGGGGGAGCCCGGGCTCACGCCGGCCGGGTGGTCGGTGAAGGACCTCCTCTGGCACTTCTGCTGCTGGACGGCGGAGGCGGCCAGGCAGCTCGAGCGGATCCGCATGGGCACCTACGTCGAGCGCGACTGGGACACGGACTCGCTGAACGACCGGTTCTTCCGGGAATCCCAAGGGATGAGCATCCCTCTTATCAAGACGCAGCTCGCCGCGGCGCGCAGTCGCGGGCTGGCGGAATGGGCCGCGCTGCCGGAGCTCATGCCGGAGGCCATCGAGTGGTTCGGCGAGTCGGGGCCCATCCACTACCGGGAGCACCTCCCAGACCTCCGGGCCTGGGTGAAGGAGCTCACCTCGGGTACGTGAAATGCGGAGGAACGGCCGGGGGCGGCCGTAGGATAGCCCGGTGGGACGACGCCTGGGGGTCATGGGCGGCACGTTCGACCCCATCCACAACGGACATCTCCTGACCGCCGAGGAGGCCGCGGTGCAGTTCGGCCTGGACGAGGTCGTCTTCGTGCCGACGGGACACCCCTGGATGAAGGAGCAGAAGGAGGTCTCCGCACCCGAGCACCGCTACCTCATGAGCGTGATCGCGACCGCCAGCAACCCCCGGTTCTCCGTGTCGCGCATCGAGGTCGACCGGGCCGGGCCTACGTACACCGTCGACACCCTCCGCGAGCTGAAGGGCCTGGACGGCGACAAGGTGGACCTGTTCTTCGTGACGGGCGCCGACGCGATGCTCGAGATCCTCCAGTGGAAGGACCCCGAAGAGATCCTGGCGCTGGCGCACTTCATCGCGGCCACCCGGCCGGGTTATGACCTCACCCGGTTCGAAGCCGAGGCGCCTACCCGGCACCCCAACGTCAGCGTGATGAACATCCCGGCGCTCGCCATCTCCTCCACCGACATCCGAAAGCGGGTCGGGGAGGGCCGGCCCATCCGGTACCTCGTCCCGGAGGGCGTGAAGAGCTACATCGAGAAGGCGGGGCTGTACCGGTGAAGCGGGCGCATCACCGAAAGCCCGACATCCTCGCGCGATCGGGCCGTCATGCCCCCTTGGGGTCCCGGGTGGCTGGGTGGGTGGCCCCGGTCGTGGCCGGAGGCCTGATCGTGGGCGCCGTGGCCGCGGGCGGGGTGCTCCTTCGGCGAAGCGGCGAACCGAGCCGGTCCGGGATCTCGGGTTCCGAGCCCTCCACGCTGATGCTCCTGGAGCTCCGGTCCGAGGCCGGGCCGCTGGTGGCCGTGGTGGGGTCGTCGGGGTCGCCGCCGCCCGCCGTCCTGGTCGTGCCGGGCAACGTACGGACGACCATCCCCGGCCAAGGCGACGGGACGGTGAAGGACGCCGCACTGCTGCCGCCGCCGGCGGCCACCGCGGCCATCTCCAACCTGCTCGGCGCGTGGATCCC
>JBOGVI010000164.1:0-5532 GCA_050692695.1 Actinomycetota bacterium | reverse complement strand
GGCGGCGCCGGATGCTGTGGGGGTTCGTGATCGTGTTGGCGTTCTGTCGGCACATCTTCGTGCGGCCGACGTTCAAGATGGACCAGACCGAGTGGGTCGCCGCCCACGTGGCCGCGGCGGAGTTCTTCGGGGGTCTGCCCCGACGCATCGTGTGCGACAACCTCAAGGACGGGGTGATCAGCCCCGATCTCTACGACCCGAAGATCAACCGGGCCTATGGCGAGTTCGCCTCCCACTACGGGGTGCTGATCGACCCGGCGAGGGCAGGCAAGCCGAAGGACAAAGGGTTGGCTTCACACTGCACCTCCTGGGTCGTTTCCGATGCCTATTCGGCTTGTCGGCTGGTCTTGGGTGGCCGTCCGGTCTTCTTGAATGGGGTGACGGCGGGCACCTGGTAGTAGTGGGATCCCTTGTCATTTAAGGGTTCTCCGTGGATGCGGCCTTGATGGTGCCAGTTCTTGACGGTCGTGGTGGATACACCCATGGCGGCAGCGGCTTCGTCGAGGCTGACCAGACCCCGGGGGCGGAGCCGCTCAGCTCGGCTGGCGAGGCGGTACTTGATCCGGATGTGGTGCACGATCACGGGGTTGAAGGCCTGGTCGGTGCCGGAGCGGATCCCGGCCTGGTTGAGGGCGGCGGCGACGCCGCCTTCGGTGTGGTGGTCGAGGAGCCGGTCGATCTCGGCGACGACTTGGGCGGGGGTGCGCCGGGCGTCGGGAGCGGGGAGCGGGAGAGGAAGGGTGAGGCTGGTGGTCTGGCCGCCTTTGAAGCGGACGTGCACGGCGATCTCGTTCCCGCGGATGAGGGTGACGTCGTCGAGGAGGAGGCGGACCATCCGTTTGCGTTCCCGTTGCGGGGTGCGGGGGTCGGCCCACAGGGCGGGGAAGTCGGTGGCCAGGGCGGCGATCCTCGCTTTGTCTTTGTCGCCGAGGGGCTGGGCCCGTGCGGCTTGGCGTTCGTAGTCCTCTTGGGCGTGGGTGAAGGCGCGCAGGGCGTCGTTCCAGTCGGCTTCCAGGCTGGCGGCGACCAGGCGGTTGTCGGGGTCGACGGCCAGGTAGCGCCGCCGGGCCAGTTCGGCGTGGTGGCGGGTCCGTTCCACGTGGTGGCGGCGGAGCTGGTCGGCTTCGGCGGCGCGGCCTTCCAGTTCGGCTTGGACGGTGAGGGCGACCTCGAGGGCCATGGGGGTGACGGTGGCGAGGAGCAGGTCGCCGACGGCGGCGTCGACGGCTTCGCCCGCCACGTGCTGGCAGACGGGCGTGCCTTCCTCGATTCCCTTGCGCTGGCAGACGTAGTCGGGGAAGGTGACGTCCTGGCGGGTGTGATAGCGCACGGTCATGCGGTTCCCGCACCGGCCGCAGACGACCAGGCCCTGGAGCAGGGCGGGGCCTTCTCGGGGTGGGCTGGCCCGGCGGTCCTCCCCGCGGGATTGGGCGAGTTCGGCGAGGCGGCGCTGGTTGTCCTCGAAGCGTTCCCAGGAGATGTAGCCGGGGTGGGCGTCGGGGATGAGCGCCGTCCATGCCTCCCGGGGCTGGAGGGCGTAACGGGTCTTGCCGTCGGGTGTCCGGCGCTGGCGGCGCCGCCCATAGCAGAAGGCACCCGCGTAGCGGGGGTTGTGGAGCACCTGCAGGGCGCGGTGATGGAGGAGCGCCACCCAGGCGAGGGTTCCCTTGTTCGGCCCGGTCTGGACCCGGGAGGGAAACAGCAGCCCTTCGGCGGCGAAGGCTTTGACGGTGGCTCGGGCCGAGCCGGTGCGCTCGAAGGTGGCGAAGAGGTGGCGCACGATCCCCTGCACGCTCTGGTCGGGATCGAGGACGACCCTGCCCGCCGGGTCATAGACGAACCCCACGGGCAGCGGGCAGATCAGCTCCCCGGTGCGGGCCTTGGCCAGCTGGCCGCCCCGGAGGCGGGCCTTGAGGAGGTGGAGCTCGGCTTCGGACATCTGGCCCTTGAGTCCGAGGAGGAGCCGGTCGTTGAAGGTGCGCGGGTCATAGAGGCCGTCCTCGTCGAGGATCAGTGTCTCGGACAGGGCGCAGATCTCCAGCAGACGGTGCCAATCTGCGTTGTTCCGCGCCAATCTGCTGACCTCCAGGCCGAGGACGACGCCGGCCTTGCCCATGCCGACATCGGCCACCAGACGTTGGAAGCCTTCCCTGCCTTCGGCGCTCGCCCCCGACCGTCCCAGGTCCTCGTCGATCACCACCACCTGGTCCGCCGCCCAGCCCAGGGCGACGGCCCGCTGCCGCAACGCGTACTGGCGGTCGGTCGAGGTGGTGTTCTCCATCACCTGCCTCAACGTGCTCTGCCGCACATACAGGTAGGCGGAACGCCCGAGATGATCCGAGGTCACCTTCTCGGCGGCCTGGGCGCCCATCAGCTACCCGCTCCCCGTGCAGGCCAGGGCCATGGCGGCGAGCACCGAGACCACCTCGGCCGGCGGCCGTCCCGTCGGGGCGGGCCGGGGAGGAGCAACTGGCGCCGCGCAGGCCCGCCAACCTCGCATCCAGGCCGCCATGCCCCGGCCGAGGAGCAAGGCGAGGCCGAGCCCGACCCCGTCGGCTCCTCCGTCCAGCGCCACCGCCCGCAACTGCTCGTAGTGCTCGACCAGACTCGGGTCGCCGGGCCGTTCGTCTCCTGGCCGGTCATCGACTTTTGGGCTCGTCGCGGCGGGCGAGGGCCCGCTCGATGGAACGGGGGTGGACCCGCACCCCGAAGCGTTCTTCGATGCGGCCCACCAACTCGGCCGCCCGCAGGACGGGATCGCCCTCGAGCGCCTCGGCGGCGAAGGTCACCACCTCCTCAGAGAGCTTGTGGGCCCGCCGGGGACCGGGACGGTCCCGCAGCAGGCCGGGGAGTCCGTCCTCGTCCAAGGCCCCGGCGGCCGCATACCAGCTCGGCCGGGAGAACCCGAACGCGGACGCCGCCGCCGAGACCGTCTGGCCCTCTATCCGCACCCGGCGCACCATCTCGTACTTGACCTGCACCAGGTCCCTCGCATCCAGGAACTCCGAAGCAGCGAACTCGGGATCGACCACCACCTCCGGATGCGGGTTCAGCGCCCGAGCCGCCCGCAGCGACTCTTCCTTCGGGTCCCTCCGCTTCCTCGCCATGCCCTCGCCTCCCGAATCACAAGGATGTAAATCTTATTATGCCGCCATACCGTGGCGAGTCAAGCACCCTATGCTTCAGAGTCCCTTCACTCACTTGAATATACGAGCCTCACGCAGTCAGAGTCATTCAGACTCCCGAGACATGTGCGGCGAATTTGCATTTACACCGACGGCATAGTTCGCTTTACACGCTTCCGTCGGCCCCGGGGCCGGAACCGCTCGACGAGGTCGGCCAGGGCCACCAGATCCTCGGCCCGGAACGGCGAACGTCCGGCGGCCACCACGACGAAGGGGTCAACCCCCACCACATCCGTCCAAGCCGCCGGCAGGCTGCGCAACTGCCGCTCCTCATCGAAGAAGAACACCCTGTCCTCAGCCCAGTTGAACTTCCGCACCACGAAGTCGAACTCCCGACCGGCCAGCGGATGGAACGGATGCGTCACCCGCACCCGCAGTTGCTGACCGCTCCGATCAGGCGCAATCGACGGGTCCGTCCAAGCCCCGCTGCGAACGCCAGATGCCCTACGTGCGGGACAGTTTCTTCGCCGGGCGGGAATTCGCCGGCCTGGCCGACACCCGGGCCCGGGCGCTGTCGTGGTGCACGGACGTGGCCGGGGTCCGGGCGTGTCGGGCCATCGAGGGCGCCAAACCCCTGGCGCTGTTCGAGGCGGTCGAGGCCGAGGCGCTGATCCCGCTGCCGGCCCGGCCGTTCGAGCTGGCGTCGTGGTCGAAAGGCAAGATCCACCCGGACTGCCACGTCAAGGTCGGACCGACCCTCTACTCGGTGCCGTGGCGCCACATCGGCAGCGAGGTCGCAGGCCGCCAGACGCTGACCACGGTGACGATCTACCTGCGGGGCGAACTGATCAAGACCCACGCCCGCAAGGAAAAGGGCCGCCAGACCGACTACAACGACTTCCCCCCCGACAAGGTCGCCTTCTTGCAGAAGACCCCGGCGTGGTGCCGCACCCGTGCAGCCCAGATCGGCCCCGCCTGCATCGAGGTCATCGACACGCTGTTGGCCCCCAACGTCTGCTACCGCCTCCGGGCCGCCCAGGGCATCCTCGGGCTGGCCGACAAGCACGGCCCCGAACGCCTCGACGCCGCCTGCGCCCGGGCCCTCGCCGCCGGCGACCCCAGCTACAAGACGATCAAGGGTGTGCTCCGGGCGGGCACCGAACGCGACGACCAGCCCGCCGAAGCGACCGGGGTCGACACCCCCGCGTTCCTGCGGGGCCAGGCCGGCCTCTTCGAGGAGGTGGCGTCGTGACCGCCACCCACGAACTCATGAGCACCCTGCGGCGCCTGAAGCTCTCCGGCATGCTCGACACCCTCGAAGCCCGCCTCGACCAGGCCCGCGCCGGGGAGCTCGGCCACCTCGAGTTCCTCCAGATCCTCTGCGAAGACGAACTCACCCGCCGGGACGCCTCCGCCCTGGCCCGGCGGGTGCGAACGGCCCGCTTCGACGAGGTCTGCACCCTCGAAGAGTTCGACTTCGCCTACAACCCCAAAGTCCCCGCCGCCGCCATCCGCGACCTGGCCACCCTCGCCTTCGTCGAAAGCCACGAGTCAGTCATCGTCTACGGGCCGGTCGGAGTGGGCAAGTCCCATGTGGCCCAAGCCCTCGGGCACCTCGCCTGCCGCCGGGGCCACCGGGTCGTCTTCGCCAAGGCCAACCGGCTCCTCGCCGACCTCGCCGGCGGCCACGCCGACGGGTCCTGGCTCGCCCGGCTCCGGCGCTGGGCCCGCCCCGACGTCCTCATCATCGATGACCTGGGACTGCGCCCCTTCAGCGCCGGCCAAGCCGACGACTCATCTGCGAACGGCGCCGCTCCTCGATGATCTTCACCTCCAACCGTCAGCCCGCCGACTGGTACGGACTCTTCCCCAACCCCGTGGTCGCAGAAGGGGTCCTCGACCGCGTCGTCAACTCAGCCCACCAGATCTTCATGGACGGCAAGTCCTACCGGCCCACCAAACGCCCCGGCCGCCCCACCCCCAGGAGGTGATGCCCGAAGTCACCGAGTAGCGTCACGCCCCACGAGACCAGGGTGGGGAATAACTTGACAGACACCCTGGGGAATTACGTGACGGTCGACACCGCACTTCTCCGCACCGGCAAGATCGTCATATTCAGTGGTGACGAGCACGATCCCGGCCGCCACTTCGTGGGCAAGACGCAGCCGACCTATATCGACAGCACCCGCCTGTTCGACTGCGCGACAGGTGCCATAACGGCCGTAGCCTCACCTCAGGTGACAGCGGGCGCGGTGGCGCCAGACCTCTTCTGCTCCGGCCAGGCATTCCTGCCCGACGGTCGCCTGCTCGTCGCCGGCGGAACCGAGTCGTGGACCCGCGGGCACCCGGGAGACGTCGACCCGGGCGCGCACCACGCCCTTGGCCACTTCACGGGATTGCGGTACAC
>JBOGVI010000163.1:0-4050 GCA_050692695.1 Actinomycetota bacterium | reverse complement strand
CGCCCCCCACGCGTCCGCATCCGCGCGCGGAACCCGTGGGTCTTCTTGCGCCTGCGGTTGTTGGGCTGGAACGTTCGCTTGGACATAGCCTCTTTCCGGGCCGACAAAGCCGGCTCGGACGCCGGCGGGCCTGAGTATACGAGAGGGCGTCGGCGCAGGACAAAGAGCGTCCCAACAGAAAGTGCGCCAAAAGGGCCCGCATCGGACCCCTTGTGGAAAAGCCCGGTGCTATAGTGCGCGGCGCGCTTCCCCCCTGGCGGCCCCGCCAAGATCCCCATCCGCGGGGCCGTTTCCCTTCCCCCAAGGTTTCCACAGCTGTGGAAAGGGTCTGTGGATACGTATGGCGGTAGCATTCTTCGCCGAGGCGGCTGAGCGCACCTGGGCCCAGGTCGTGGACCGGGCCCGCCAGGAACTGCCCGAGAGTTCGTTCTCGATGTGGTTCGTCGGCGTTCGCGCGACCAGCCTGCACGACGGGGTCCTGGAGGTGGTCGCACCCTCCGAGTACGTCCGCGACCGCCTGGCCAAGAACTACCTCGACCTCATCCAGGCGGCCGCCACAGACGCGCTCGGCCATCCCATCCAGATCCACCTCGGCGCCGACCCCGAGCCGGTCCGCCCGCCCCTCGGCGAGCCGCCTCCTCCGCCCCCAACCCGTCAACATGCCGCCCCGGCGGCGCAGCTCGGGGCACCCGGACTCCCGTTCCCCAACTACACCTTTGAGACCTTCGTGGCCGGTCCGAGCAACCGCTTCGCTCATGCCGCCGCAATGGCCGTCGCCGAGTCTCCTCCTTCCAAGGCCTACAACCCACTGTTCATCTACGGGGGGGTGGGCCTGGGCAAGACCCATCTCCTGGTGGCCATCGGCCATCACATGCACCGGCTCGCTCCGAGCCTCCGCGTGAAGTACGTCACGTCCGAGAGCTTCATGGCCGAGTTCATCAAGGCCGTCAGGGAGCGCCAGGGCTACCAGTTCGCGGCCCGGCACCGCGACGTCCACGTGCTGATGGTTGACGACATCCAGTTCCTGGCCAAGCGGGAGGAGACCCAGACCGAGTTCTTCCACACGTTCAATGCGTTGCACGAGAAGGAGCGGCAGATCGTGATCGCGTCGGACCGGCCCCCCCAGGAGCTCGGCATGGAGGAGCGGCTCCAGAGCCGGTTCCGCCTGGGGCTCTGCGTCGACGTGCAGCCGCCCGACCTGGAGACCCGCATCGCCATCCTGCAGCTGAAGGCGCAGCGGGAGGCGGTGCACCTCCCCGAGGATGTCATCGAGTTCATGGCCTCCAAGTTCGACCAGAGCGTCCGGGAGCTCGAGGGCGCACTGGTGCGGGTGGTGGCGTGGAGCGACCTCACGGGGCAGCCCATCTCGCTCGACCTCGCCGACCACGCTCTGGAGGACCTCCTGCCCCAGGCCGAGGCGGAGATCCCGCCGCAGCTCATCCTGGAAGAGACGGCCCGGTACTACAGCCTGGCCGTCGCGGACCTCGTCTCGAAGAGCCGATCACGTCCGCTCACGAATGCCCGTCACGTCGCCATGTACCTGGTCCGGGAGTGCACCGGGATGACCCTCCCGAAGATCGGCGAACTCTTCGACCGGGATCACACCACCGCCCTGCACGGAATCAACAAGATCGACAAGAACCTGCGAGACCGCGAGCTCGTGTACCGGCAGGTGCAGGATCTGTCCCGGATCATCCGGAACCGGTCGAGGAGCCTGTGACCTTCGCTGGGGAAACCGTGGGACCTCCTGTGCGGTGCCGCGCCGCGCTCAGGGCCAGTGCACTCGTCTCCCCAGGCCCCACACATGTCCGACCGGCGCGATACGCTCGGCGCATGGTACCGATATCCCCGTTTCCACAGGCCCTACTACCACTACATAAAGAAGAACGACCAAAAAGCAGCAGCGGGGAGGGAAACACGTGAAGTTCCGGTGCGACCGAGATGCCCTGTCCGAGGCGCTCCAAACCGTTCAGCGAGGCGTGTCGTCCCGGCCGGGGATCCCCGCGCTCACGGGCGTACTGCTCGAGGCGGGGCCGAAGGGTGCCCTCACGCTTACGACCACCGACCTCGAGGTCTCCGCGCGCCTCGGCATCGATGTGCAGGTCCAGGAGGAGGGGGTCGTCCTGGTACCGGCTCGCCTGCTCGGCGACACGGTGAAGAGCCTGTCCGATGCTCCGGTGGAGTTCGACGCGGACCAGAGCCAGGCCTGGATCCGCTGCGCCGCGTACGAGGGCGCGCTTCGCCTGCTCCCCGCGGAGGACTTCCCAGCACTGCAACCGCCCACAGGGACGCGGATCGTGGTTGAGGCCTCGAAGTTCACCGAGGCCGTGGGGCAGGTGGCCCGCGCGGCGTCCCGGGACGAGGCTCGGCCCGTCCTGACGGGCGTGCTGGTCGAGGTGAGCCGGGAGGGCCTCACGCTCGTGTCCACGGACTCGTACCGGCTCGCGGTCCGGGAGCTCGTGGCGACCGCCGCGGCGGAGGGGAAGGCCATCGTGCCGGAGCGGGCCATGTCCGAGGCGGGACGGGCGGCGGCCGCTGTCGAGAAGGGCGAGGTCGAGCTGCTCGTCGACGAGAGCCAGGTGGCCTTCCAGATCGGGAACCTCATGCTCACCTCGCGGCTGATCGAGGGCGAGTTCCCGAACTACCGCCAGCTCCTGCCGGAGGCCTACGAGAACCGGCTCACGGTTTCGCGGCAGCAGTTGATCGACGCGGTGCGCCGGGTGGGCCTCCTGGCCAGGGACACCTCGCCGGTCCGTCTGGAGTTCAACGCCCTCGGCGTGAAGCTCTCGTCCTCCTCCCCGGACCTCGGGCAGGCCGTGGAGGCCGTGGAGGCTCGGTACGAGGGCGAGGACATCACGGCCGCGTTCAACCCGGCCTACCTCGCCGATGGACTGGCGGCGGCCACGGGCGAAATGGTTCGTCTCGAGGTTCGCGATGGGCTGAAGCCCGGCCTGATCAAGGGCGAGAGCGACGAGTTCACGTATCTGGTGATGCCGGTGCGCCTGCCCACCCCGGTCGGCTGATCCTCTCGGGGGTGCGTTGCGGCTTCTGTGGGCCGAGCTGAAGGATTTCCGTAACCACCCGAACACCCGCCTGCCCGACATCCCCGATGGGTTGGTGGTGGTGGTGGGAGGGAACGGGGAGGGCAAGACGAACCTCCTCGAAGGCTTGGCGTTCCTATTCTTCCTGGCATCGCCCCGGGTCTCGAGCACGGAGCCGCTGGTACGCCGCGGCGCCGAGGCGGCCTATGTGCGCGGCGAGATCGAGACCGCCGGCGGACGGATCATGGTCGAGGTGGAGATCCCGGGGCGGGGAGCGAACCGGGTGCACGTAAACCGGTCCCCGGTGCGGCGGAGGCGGGACCTGCGGAGGCAGGTCCGGGCGGCGTTCTTCGGGCCCGAGGATCTGGACGTGGTAAGGGGCGATCCATCGGAGCGAAGGAGGTTCATGGACGAGGCCGTGACGTCGCTGTGGCCGCTCAAGGAGTCGGCCCTCACGGCGTACGACCGGACCCTTCGGCAGCGGAACCGCCTCCTCAAGGACTGGGAAGGCCGGGGGGGGCGGCCGGACCTGGAGACGTGGGATGGGGAACTGGTGGAGAACGGGTGTGCCGTCATGCGACTGCGGACGGAGGCGGTGGCGCGCCTTGCCCCGGGCGCCGAGGAGGAATTCAGGGTGGTGGCGGGGTATGGCCTAGCGAGCGAGTACCGGTCATCGGTGTGGGGCGAAGACCTGGAGGAGGCCTTCCGGGGGCGCCTGGCGGAGCGACGGCAGGACGAGCTGGTACGCCGGACCAGCCTGGTCGGTCCGCACCGGGACGACCTGGAGCTCGCCGTGCGGGATCTCGGGGCCCGGGCGTTCGCCTCCCACGGCGAGGCTTGGGGGGCGGCGCTGTGCCTGCGCCTGGGGCTGGCCGAGGCCCTGGGAGAGGAGGCGGGGGAGCGCCCGGTCGTCCTGCTTGACGATCCCTTCTCCGCCCTGGACCCCCAGCGCCAGGCGCGCGTGGGGGAGCGGCTCTCCGCCCGAGGCCAAGTTGTGCTGTCGGTCGCC
>JBOGVI010000162.1:0-11547 GCA_050692695.1 Actinomycetota bacterium | reverse complement strand
AGGACCTCGAGGTCCGGCGCCAGCACGCCGAACGACACCTCGAACCGGACCTGGTCGTTCCCTTTCCCGGTGCAGCCGTGGGCCACGGCGTCGGCCCCGACCTCGCGAGCGACGCTCACGACCTCGTCGGCGATGAGCGGCCGGGCGAGAGACGAGACCATGGGGTACTTGTCCTCGTACAGGCCGTTCGCCCTGATGGCCTTGGTCAGGAACTCGTTCGCGAACCGCTCGACCGTGTCCACGACGCGGACCTCGGCCGCGCCGGCTAGAGCGCCGCGCCGACGCATCCCGCCGAAGTCCTCCTGCTGCCCGACGTCCACCGCGACCGCGAACACCTCGTACCCCTGATCGACCAGCCACCGGATCGAGACCGAGGTGTCCAGACCGCCCGAATACGCAAGGACCGCTCGATTCATGTTCTTCTCCCTCCACCCGGCGCTCCGCGCCTCATCCCGTTGGTTCCATCGCTTTCTTCAGGGCCCGCTCCACCGAGCGGGGCGAGACGCCGTCTCGAGGGACGACGAGGATCGTGTTGTCGCCCGCCACCGTGCCGGCGATGTCGAGGTCGCTTGACCGGTCGATGGCTTCCGCCAGGGCGTTGGCGGCGCCCGGCGGCGTCCTGACGAGCAGGAGCTGGTTCGCCGGCACGAACGACAGCGCGAACTCCTCCAGGGCCCGACGAAGCAGGTTCAACGGCGCGGGCACTCCCTCCTCTCCCGGAACCACGTACCGGACGCCGTCCGGGTCGTGGACCCGGGCCAGTCCCAGCTCCTCGACGTCGCGGGAGATCGTCGACTGCGTGGCCGGAAGGCCCAGGCGCTGGAGCCGAACCCTGATCTTCTCCTGCGAGGCCAGCCGCTCCCGGGCCACCAGCGACAGGATGGCCTGCTGCCGCTTGACCTTCGTGGCGCCGCCGTTCCGGCTCACGGTTTCTCCTCCTGACCCGATGCCCGGGCATCGAGCGTGATCATGGTGCCGATGCCCTCGGGCGTGAACAGCTCGAGGACCAGGGCGTGCTCCACGCGGCCGTCGATGAGGTGCACCCGGGGGATGCCGGCCTTTAAGGCCCGGACGGCGCTCTCCAGCTTGGGGATCATCCCGCCGTCCACGGCCCCCTCGTGGGCCAACAGGTCCAGGACGTCCTGGACCCCGAGCTCGGACAGCAGGTCGCCGAGGGGCCCGATCACGCCGGGCACGTCGTTCACGTACACGAGCTTCTCGGCCCCGAGGCCCACGGCGAGCTCCGCGGCCACGACGTCGGCGTTCACGTTGTACGCCTGGCCGTCCTCACCGGCGGCGATGGACGCGACGATCGGGACGAACCCCTGGTCCATCAGGGTCCGGGCAACCTCGACGTTCACCCGCACCACCTCGCCCACGAGGCCGAGGTCGGGGCGGGCCTGCTTCCGCGCCACGATCAGGCCGCCGTCCACGCCGGATAGCCCAACGGCCCTTACCCCGCCCGCCAGGAGCATCCCCACCACCTCGGTGCTGAGCTTCCCGGCAAGCACCATCTTCGCCACGTCGAGGGTCTGCTCGTCGGTCACGCGGTGCCCGCCGACGAACGTGGTCTCCAGACCGAGACGGGTGGAGACGTCGGTCACCTGCGGGCCGCCCCCGTGCACGATCAGCGGCTGGATGCCGACATGATGGAGCAGCGCCAGGTCTTGGGCGAACGACCGCGAGAACGGCGCGCGGTCCATGGCTGCGCCGCCGTACTTGATCACGATGGTCTTCCCCCGGTGCTCCTGGATGAACGGGAGCGCATCGAGGAGGGTCCGGGCCTTGGCCACGGTCCGCTCGCGGATCTGGGGCGGCAGGTCGATGCTCACGTGGTGTACTCCGCGTTGATCTTCACGTAGTCGTAGGAGAGGTCGACGCCGAGCGCTCGGCTCTCGCCGGGACCGTTCCCCACCGACACCGAGATCACGACCTCCTTCTCCGAAACCGCCGCCCGGGCGGCCTCCACGCCGGCCTCGCGGTAGGCGGCCGGGATCTCACCGCCCGTGATGACCTGCACGTCGCCGACGAACGCGTTCACGAGCTGGGGGAGGAAGGGCACGCCGGACGACCCGACGGCTTGAAGGATCCGGCCCGGGTTAGGGTCGCCCCCGAAGACCGCCGTCTTCACGAGCAGCGAATCGGCCAGGGCCCTGGCCACGGCCTGTGCGTCGCCGTCTGTCTCGGCCCCCGACACCTCCACCATGATCACGTGGCTGGCCCCCTCGGCGTCATCCGCGAGCTGGAGGAGGAGCGAGTTGCCGACCTCATCGAGGGCCTCTCTCACCTGGTCCCAGGCCGGCGTGTCGGGCACCACGAGGTCACCGCCCACCGCGCCGCTCGCGAAGAGCAGCACCGTGTCGTTCGTGCTGGTGCAGCCGTCCACGGTGAGCGACTCGAACTTCGGCTCCAGGACGTGCGATGCGAGCGTGCGAAGATCTGACGGCGGCACCGGCGCGTCGGTGGTGACGAACGCGAGCATCGTGGCCAAGCGGAGGTCGGGGGCGATCATCCCCACGCCCTTCGCGCAGCCGCCCACCCGGTACGGGCCTCGCTCCGCCTTGGCTTGCTTGGGTGTGGTGTCGGTGGTCATGATGGCCTCGGCGAAGGCGTCGCCCCCCTCTTCCGAGAGCGACCCCACCAGGTCCGGCAGCGCGGCGAGCAACTGGTCGAGGTGGAGCGGCTCGCCGATCACGCCGGTGGAGCAGGCAAGGACGGCATCCGCCTCGAGGCCGAGCAGCTCCGCCGCGGCCCCCGTGGACCGCTCCGCGTCGAGGTCACCCTCGAGACCCGTTCCGGCGTTGGCCTGCCCGCTGTTCACCAGCACCGCCCGGGCAACGCCGTGGGAGAGGCGCTGCTTGGAAAGCTTCACCGGGGCCGCGGCGAACGCGTTCGTGGTGAACAGGCCGGCCGCCGAGCGGGCCTCGTCGGCGACCAGGAGGGCGAGGTCGGGCCTGCCCGAGGGCTTCATGCCGGCGGTCACGCCGGCCGCCCGGAACCCCCGGGGGAACGTCACGCTCACGGGTACACCCCCGTGGTGGGGAGCCCGGCCGTCTCGTCGAACCCGGCCATCAGGTTGAGGTTCTGGACGGCCTGGCCCGCGGCCCCCTTCACCAGGTTGTCCAGGGCCCCGGCCACCACGGCCGTGCCGGTCCGAGGGTCGGCCACCGCCTGGAGCTCCAGGATGTTCGAGCCCCGGGTCCGCTTCGTGTCCACCATCCCGCCGGGCGGGAGGACCCGCACGAAGGGGGATCGCTCGTACGTCGCAGCCAGGCACTGGGTCAGCGACTCGCTGGTTGCGCCGCTCCCGAGCGGCGCGTAGCAGGTCACCAGCACGCCCCGCACCGACGGCACGAGGTGGGGGACGAAGGACACGCGGGCGGCCACCCCCGTGGCGATCTCGATGGCCCGCTCCATCTCCGGGGTGTGCTGGTGCCGGGGGAACCGGTACGGCCGCACGCTCTCCTCGGTGGCCGAGTAGGACGTGGCCTCGGTAGGCCCCTTCCCCGCGCCGGACAGGCCGGTCTTCCCGTCGACCAGGACAGGGCCCGGCCCGATCAGGCCGGCCGACAGGAGTGGGGCCAGGCCGAGGGCCACCGGCGTGGGGTAGCAGCCAGGGTTGGCGACCAGCGTCGCCGCCGCGATCTCCCGCGGGAACAGCTCCGGCAGGCCGTACACCGCCTTGTCAAGCCAGGCCGGGGCGGGATGCTCGAACCCGTACCACTCCGGATAGGCTCCGGCCGGGAGCCGGAAGTCGCCGGCCAGGTCGACCACTCGCAGCCCCCCATCCAGGAGTGGCGGCGCGACCTGGGCGCTCGCCCCGTGAGGCAGGGCCAGGAAGGCAAACCCCGCCCGCTCCACCACGGCTGCCCGGTCGAGCGGCTCGAGCCGCGACCCGGCGAGGGGCGACGCCCCAAGGTGGGGATGGACCTCGCCCAGCGACCGGCCGGCCGACTCCTTCGCCCCCAGGTACGCCAACTCCACGTCGGGATGGGCGAGGAGCAGGCGGACCAGCTCGCCGCCGGTGTACCCGGAGGCGCCGAGCACCGCCACCCTGAGCTTGGTCGATCCGGCCATGGCTGCATATTCATGCACAGAATGCATGAAAGCGTCAACCCGGCGCCCTGGGATGCGCGCCGGGCGCCGGCCGCGACTCCTCCGGGCGGTCGAATCGAAGCCCGCGGAGGGCGGCCTCGGCGCGTTCGATGGCGCCCCCCAGCCACGCCCCGTCCTGGGGACCTCGCTCGTCCTGACGGGGAAACATGAACTGGTTCAGGGTCTCGTCAGAGCCGAACTGGATCCCCTGGGTGGCCAGGTACTCACCGACGGCGAACTCCCACGTGAACAACGCGGTCCCGTCCTCGAAGGCTTGCACCGTGTAGGTCATGTACCTGTTGGGCTCGGCCGCGTAGACCCTGACCCCGCTCGGTGTGCGCCCGATGGCCGGACGGAAGCCGAGGGTTTCGAGGGCCTCCTGGAAGTCCACCCCGAGAAGCCTACGGCGAACCGAACACCTCGCAGTGAGGCTACGGCGCCGCGGCCCGGAGCTCCCGGTCCAGGGTCATGACGTCCAAGCTCTCCTTGCGGACCCGAAGGTCGAAGTAGAGCAGGCCCACCACGAGGGCGGTGAACGGGGTGGTGATCACCGATGCGAGCGAGGCCAGGAGTCCCTGGGCGAACCAGCCCTCACCAGCCGGCGCCGTGAGAACACTGCTGACGAACCCGGTGAGGATCCCGGTGACGACGATGGCGCCGAACACGGGCCAGGCGCGACCGCGGACGAGGCGCCACGACCGGGACAGGGCCGCCCGCCCCCGTTTGCCCTCCACCACAACGGCGGGGATCGAGCACACCAGGTGGGTCAAGATGATGAACCCGGGGATGACGAGCAGGATGAACCCCCCGATGATCGCGAGAGCCGACAGCACGCTGACCAGCAGGATCGACCAGATCCGGGCGGCCCCGAACCGGTAGGAGTCGGAGATCGACGGCTCCCTCCCAACAAGGATCCCGGCCACCGTCCAGGCGATCGCGCCGATCAAGACCTGCGTGACCAGGAGGGACACGATCGCGACGACGAGCGCCGTAACGGCGTCCCGCCAGAGCTCGCTTTCGGCCACGATCTCGATGGTCCCGCCGCCCACATCCCTGCGGATGATGACGTTCTCGGCGAGCTGGTCGGTGACGAGGTACTGGATCAGGGTCAGCGGGACGGCCACGACCGCCACGACCTGCACAAGCATGAGCCAGTGCTTTCCGTACAGCCGGAATGCATCCCCCAGGATGTCGCCGACGCTTCGCTGACGGAGTGGCGGAGGCGGTGGAAGCTGGATCGGGGCGCTCATTCGAAAGGACCTCCCCTGGTCGATACCTGACGATCCGACCATAGGGCGTGATCCCCGGCCGAAGCAAGGCCATGTGTGATAGAAGCGTTGCCTGGCAACCGAGAGGAGGCCACCATGACGATCACTCGCCACGTTCGTTCCGTCGCCGTCTCCATCCTGCTTTCCGTCCCACTGGTCCTCGCGCTCGCGGCTCCGGCTCTGGCCCAGGAAGCCGAGCGAGACGAACAGATCGTCCTCACCGGTAGGGCCATCGTGGCCGAGGGCGAGACCGTGGGCGACGTCGTCATCTTCAACGGTCCGGCCACCATCGACGGGACCGTGCGTGGGGATGTCCTGGTCTTCAACGGGAACCTCACGATCTCAGGAACGGTCACCGGCGACGTGGCCTCGTTCAACGGGGACGTCAGGCTGGCCGACGGGGCCCGGGTCGGCGGGGACCTGGTGACGCAGTCACGGCCGGACATCGCCTCGGGGGCAACGGTGGAGGGCGACCGGCGCCGGGTGAACGCCGAGGTGGCCCTGGGCCGCTTCGGCTGGTTCAGCCGGTTCGCGGTGTGGGTGGCGATCTCCCTCTCGACCCTCGTCTTCGGACTGCTGCTCGTGGCCTTCGCGCCTCGGGCCGCCGAGGCCGCGGCCGTCGGGGCCGTGCGGGGGGTCGGTCGTTCCATCATCTGGGGGCTGCTCCTGTTCTTCGGCATCCCAATCGTCTCGGTGGTCGCGCTGGTGACCCTGGTGGGCATCCCGTTCGGCCTGGGGATGCTGCTCGGCCTGGCCCTGATCTACACGCTCGGATACACGGCATCGTCGTTCGCCCTGGGACGGGCCCTGGTGAGGCTCCCGACCAGCCCGTTCCTGGCCTTCCTGGCCGGGTGGGTCATCGTCAGGGTCGTGTCGCTCATCCCGTTCCTGGGGGGTCTTGTGGCGTTCGTCGCCGTCGTCTACGGGCTGGGCATCCTGGCGGTGGCGGCCCGCCCGAAGCCGGCGGGCGGGGTCACTCAGGTGGCGGCGCCGGCACCCCCACCCATGCCGGTCGGGTAGCCGCGAACGGACGCGCCTGGCTCGGCCCCCCGGATTACGATGGGTCCGTGACCCCACCCCCGCCGATGCACGTCGTCCACGTGAGCGGCACCCACCGCGAGGCCGGGGCCCAGGTCGGCGCGGCGTGCGCCGCCGCGATCCAGGAGGCGGTGGAGTTCGACGCCGACCTCCCGGCGGGCCGGACCCGGCCCGAGCAGCTCGCCCTGGCCGACCGATACCGGGAGGTGACCTCCGCGGCCTATCCCTGGTACGCAGAGGAGCTGGAAGGGGCGGCGGAGGCCGCGGAGGTCGACCCACTCGCGTTGTTCGCGTGCGACGTCGAGGAGATCTGGTACGAGCCCCGGGCGCACGCGCTGCGGGGCCGGTGCAGCGACCTGGTGGCCGTGCCGCCGGCCACCGCCAGCGACCGCGTCCTGGTGGCGCACAACAACGACATGACGCGCAAGTACCAGGAGCAGCTCGTGGCGATCGAGTGGGAGATCCCGGGCGACCCCGTGGTCCTCACCATCGGGAACGGCGTCTGGATCAGCGCGGGGTGGAACTCGGCGGGTCTCTCGCTCACCGGGAACGAGCTCTCACCCAACGACGAGCGGATCGGCGTCCCCCGCGAGATCCAGGTCCGCTCGATGCTTCGCCAGCCCACCATGGACATGATGGTGGGCGAGGCCCTCCGCCACGACCGCGCGTCCTCCTACAACAACGTGCTCGTCTCCCGGGACGGCGGCGTGGTGAACGTGGAGGGTTCGGCGACGGCGGCGGAGCTGACCGGCCCGGACGAGGCCGGCCACCTCGCCCACACGAACCACTACGTGTGCGACAGCATGGTGCGGTACGAAGGCGACCCCGAGTACGCGGAACGCTCCGCGGTCCGGTACCGAAGGGCCCGGGAGCTGCTCGATTCGCGGGGGCCCGGCACGATCGATGCCGAGGAGCTGCGCGGGATGCTCTCCGACCACGAGAACCCGCCGGACTCACTGTGCCGGCACCCGGAGCTGTGGGGCGGCGAGTCCGCCACCGCGTTCTGGTGCATCGCGGACCTGACCAAGATGCGGATCGCGTACGGACGCGGGAACCCGTGCGACTCGGTCGCGCAGGAGTACGTGTTCGCCTGACGCGCTAGAGCGCGGCCCCCGAGGCGACCTCGCCGGCCCGCATCACCATGGCCGGCTTCATGACCACCTCGATCTGCTCGATGGGGTTGGCGTCGTACAGCACGAGGTCGGCGGCGCTTCCGGCCTCGACGGTCCCCGCGTCGGGAAGGCGGAGCAGCTGGGCGGCACCAGACGTTGCGGCCTGCATCGCACGGAGCGGCGTCATCCCCCACTCCACCATCCGCACGATCTCGAGAGGCGCGTTGCCATGCGGGTTGAACGGTGTGCCCGCGTCGGTGCCGCAGGCGAGGAGGACGCCGGAGCGGTGAGCCCGCCGGAACGCGTCCCTGGCCTCATCGGCCAGGGCGGTCGCCTTCTCCACCGCATACGCCGGGACCTCATCGGGGTGCTCGACCATGCCGCGGATGGCGGAGATGGTCGGGACGAGGAACGTGCCGCGCTCCTTCATCACGCGGGCCCCCTCCGTCGTGAGCATGGAGCCGTGCTCGACCGAATCGACGCCAGCGCTCACGGCGTGCACGATGCCCGCCGGTCCGATGGCGTGGGCGGCCACGGTCCGTTCCCACTTGTGGGCCTCGTCCACGGCCGCCTCCAGCTCTTCCGGGGTGAAGGCGGTGAAGTCTGCCGTGACGCCCAACGTGAGGACCCCGCCGGTGGCGATGACCTTGATGACCCTTGCCCCGGCCCGGATCTCCTCGCGGGCGGCCTTGCGAACGCCGTCGGGGCCGTCGACCTCCCGGGCCAGCCCGATGTTGTGCCCGTGCCCCCCGGTGATGGTGAGGGCCCGGCCGGCCGCCAGGATCCGGGGTCCTGGGATGACGCCTCGGGCCACGGCCCGGGCCACCTCGATCGACACGGCACCCGGTGCGCCGAGGTCGCGAACGGTGGTCACGCCGTGCTCCAGGTTGCGGGCGGCGTTCCGCACCGCCTTCACCGTGGCGACGGCGTCGTTCGTCATCTCCCGCGCCTCGCCGACGAAGTCGGCCGTCCCGTCGAAGCAAAGGTGCACGTGGCAGTCGATGAGCCCAGGCGTCAGCGTCTTGCCGGCGCCGTCGACCTCGTGTGCGGCGCGAGCCTCCCGGGGTGCGCGGGCGTGCGCCCCAACCCATGCGATGGTCCCGTTCGCTACGAGCGCGCCGGCCTTGGTCTTCAGCGCGCGGCCGTCGAAGAGGGTCACGTTCGCGAAGTACGTCGCCAATACCTTCGCCCCTTCCGCTATTCGGCCCAGGCAGGCAGGGCCCGCTTGCCGTCGGGCCGAATGAGCACCGTGATCGTGGTCTCGGTCGTTCGGCGCGAGGCCGACGCCAGCCCCCGCAACCGCGCGCCCGAGAGCTCGAACTCCGGCGCGTCGTCGAACCTTAGGATGAGCATGAATCCTTCCCCCCGTTCGGCCAGCCCGGGCATCATGCCACGTCCGCTCAGAACGGCTTGTAGACCATGAGCCACAGGATGACCAGGATGCCCACGGTTTCTACCCAGGCGATCACGATGGGGCGCGGGGACTTGAGCAGGACGGCGAGCTCCTCGGGCGACGCTGCCGGGCGCTCCGGATCGACCGCCAGGCGGATGCGCCTGTAGTACGGAACGGCCAGCGGGAACGCCGCGACGAGCAGCACCGTGAGAAGGACGAGCGATGTCCAGATCCACCCCTGGCTCCAGTAATGCAAGTAGAACCCGTTCGCGACGCCAGCGACCACGAGTACGAGGAGCGACCCGTACATCAGGCTCCGGGTGGAGCGGGACAGCTCGAGCAACGCCCGGATCCGCACCGGCTCCCACTCCCGGCGGAGCCTGAACGCTACGGCCGCCGTCGCGCCGTGGGCGGCCACGAACCCGAACGCCCCGCCGATGTGCAGCAGCTTCCAGATCAGGTACCAGTTCACGAGTTCGCGTTCGCCTCCGCCAGGGTCCGAAGGGTTTCCACGTCCTTGGACCCTGCAGCCCGAGCCTCACGGGCCCAAAGCCTAGCTGCGGGCGACCCGTCTCCACGCCGGCCCCGCCCGGCGCGCCACCTTCAACTACGATGAAGGGCCATCTACCATAGGCGACGATGCCTCAGGGACCCGCCTTCCTCGACCTCCCCGCGCGGAGCCGGAAGCCGCGGCTCGCCGGCCTCACCCACGTCCTGGACAAGGGAGCACCCCTTCCCGAGGTCGAAGCCGTGGTGCGTAGGGCGAGCGATCACATCGACCTGTGGAAGCTCGGGTGGGGCACCGCGTACCTCGATCCCGACGTGCCGGAGAAGGTCGTGGTCCTCGCCGCTCGCAGCGTCCGGGCATGCGTCGGCGGGACGCTTCTTGAGGTGGCGTGGGCCCAGGGCCAAGCGGAGTCCTGTCTGGCCTGGGCGGGCGAAGCCGGGTTCGACTGCGTCGAGGTGTCGAACGGGGCGGTGGGCATGCCGCTCGCCGAGAAGCGACGCTTGATCGGGGAGGCTTCCCGCCGATTCACCGTGCTCTCCGAGGTCGGCTCCAAGGACCCGAGCGTCCCCGTCTCGGCGGACGCGTGGGCCGAGGAGCTGGCCGGCGACCTCGCGGCCGGGGCGACCTGGGTCCTGACCGAGGGGCGGGAGAGCGGGACGGTCGGCCTGTACCGAGCAGACGGCTCGGTGCGCGAGGACGTGGCCGAGGCGGCCGCGGCCGCCGTGGGCCTTCCCCGACTCATCTTCGAAGCACCCCGGAAGGACCAGCAGGCCTGGCTGATCAACCGGTTCGGCAACGACGTGAACCTCGGCAACGTGCCCCTGGCCGACGTGATCGGGCTGGAGGCCCTTCGTCTGGGGCTGCGCGCCGATACCGTGGACCTCGCCTGGCGGGCCGGCCGGGCCGATGCGGAGGCGGAAGGTTGAGACCCCGGTGAGCAACCTCGTACCTCGCCGGTATCGCGGTGTATCTGTGGCGCGCGTCGATGTGCCCCTCACCGAGACCGGCCTGCGGGACCACTTCCTCGGCCGGGAGGCCTACCGGCGGACCGAGTACGTCGTGGCCCGCCGCGGCGAGGCGGCGGCCGTAGTCCACGTGACGAAGGCCTCCGACGACAACCTCTTTTCCCCCATCGTGTCGGTGGAGGTCCTCGCCGGAGCGGACGAGACGGGATACGTGGTCGCGCCGGATGTCGACACCGGGGTCCCCACGCAGCTCTGCCGCACGGCTTTCGAACGTGGGCCGGGAGCCCGGTGCGTCATCGTCCAGGGCCGCTACGAGCACGTGAACTTCATCCTGGACCCGGCGCCGGTCGCGGTTCGGGTGGTGGAGGTGGTACCGCCGGAGCCGGCCAAGCTCGTCGACCAGGCCAGGCGGGTACTGGAAGTGGCCGAGGAGCTCCCCCCGGTCGAGCTACGGCCGGAGGTCGTCGATGTCCTCGAGCTGGCGAAGCATCGGCCGTCCCACTCCTATCTCTTTCCCTGCCGGGGCTCCGGCGCGGCGCCGCCCGGGGCCGAGGTCGCCTACCTCGACGAGCGGCCGCCCCGAGCGGACTGGGTGCTGGTGGGGTGCGAGCGCTCGCGGCAGATCCACCGCCACGTCTACGGCGACGAGCCGCCCTCGGTGGAGCTTTGTCCCCGGGAGCTCGCCGGCCCCCCCGACGAGTTCACCCTCACGAAGTGCTGCCTGCTCGAAGACCGGATCGAGCAAGACGACCGCACCGTCGTGGTCCCGTGGGGGGCCAGCCTGGCGGAGGTGCGGAAGGGGCTGAGTCTCCTCCTCTCGGTCGCGGAACCGGCGTGGGCTCCCGCGTAGCCGACTGGGCCCTGTACGGGCACCTGTGGGGCACCGACGAGCTCCGAACCGTGTTCGACGAGCGACCTCGGATCCAATCCTGGCTGGACATCTTGACCGAGCTGGCCCGGGCCCAGGCGGACCTCGGCATCGTGCCGGCCGGCGCCGCGGAGGCCATCGCCGCCGCCGCGAGGGTGGACCGGCTCGACCTCGACTTCGTGGCCGAGGAGACCCGGCGCACCAGCCACTCCACGCTGGGCCTGATCCACGGGATGCAGCGGGTCCTGCCGCCCGAAGCCTCGGAGTGGATCTATTACGGCGCCACCG
This sequence comes from Actinomycetota bacterium, assembly GCA_050692695.1. Classification (GTDB taxonomy): domain Bacteria; phylum Actinomycetota; class UBA4738; order UBA4738; family HRBIN12; genus AC-69. Next base: position 12 of record JBOGVI010000162.1, on the reverse strand, counting down.
TCCAGGACCTCA
>JBOGVI010000161.1:0-2351 GCA_050692695.1 Actinomycetota bacterium | reverse complement strand
GCACCGACCGGTCGGGCGGACCGTGACCTCATAGGAGCGCGGCCAACACGCCCCATCACCGTACCGTCCGCCCTCCCGGCCGGCTGGTGCCACCCGTCCACTCGAGTGAAGGGAGGGATCGGATGGCGAGCTCCATCGTGACAGAACGGGACACGGTCGTGGTGGGGGTGGACACCCACATGGACGTCCACGTGGCGGTCGTCTTGTCGAGCCTGGGCGCACGGCTCGGATCGACGCAGGTGGCCACGACCGCGGCTGGGTTCCGCGAGCTGGAGGGCTGGGGGCGAGGGTTCGGGCCGATCCGGTGCTTCGGGGTGGAGGGAACCGGGAGCTACGGGGCAGCTCTGGCCCGGCACCTGCGAGCCGGGGGCCACACCGTGGTGGAGGTGGACCGCCCCGACCGCAGGACCCGGCGTCTTAAGGGCAAGAGCGATCCGACGGACGCCGAGGCGGCGGCGAGGGCGGTGCTGGCCGGAACGGCGAGCGGGTGCCCCAAAGCCGGGGACAGCCGGGTGGAGATGATCCGATCACTGCGCGTGGTCCGCCGATCGGCGATGAAGGCGAGGACCCAGGCGACCAACCAGCTCCAGGCGCTGGTGCTCACGTCCCCGCAGGAACTCCGTGCATCGCTCCGCGGTCTGTCCCTGCAAAGCCTGGTCCAGGTGGCCGCCCGGTTCCGGCCCGGGCCGCTTCTGAGTCCCACGGCTGCGGCGAAGCTCGCCCTTCGCCATCTCGCTCGGCGGCACGCTGCTCTAAGCGCAGAGATCGCAGAGCTCGACCGGGACCTGGCGCCGGTGGTGTCACAGGCCGCGCCGGCGCTCCTTACCCTTCCCGGAGTGGGGACCGACGTCGCCGGAGCTCTGCTCGTCGCAGCCGGGGACAACCCGGAGCGTCTGTCGAGCGAGGCGGCCTTCGCCAGGCTGTGCGGAGTAGCACCACTTCCTGCCTCCTCCGGCAAAACCAACCGACACCGGTTGAACCGCGGTGGGGACCGAATCGCCAACAACGCGCTGTGGCGGATCGTCCTGGTCAGGATGAGCTTCGATTCCAGAACGAGGAACTACGTGGATCGGCGGACCAAGGAGGGGCTATCCAAGAAAGAGATCATCCGGTGCCTCAAACGGTACGTGGCGCGGGAGGCCTATCGCCGTCTCGTGGGTGTTGACAACCAATAGGAGCATCCCCTGCGCCCCGCCGGGCAGGCGCCGGTGCGACGGCTCGGCATCGACGAGGCCTCGTTCCGACGAGGTCTTCGTTACCACACGGCCTTTGTCGACCTCGACCGACGAAAGCTCCTGGATCTGGTGCCGGAGCGCACCAAGCGCTCGGTCACCGACTGGGTGGCCGGACGCTCCGACGCCTGGCGGACCGGCGTGAGCGAGGTCGTGATCGATCCCTTCGATGCCTACCGCCAGGGCGTGGCGGAAGCCCTTCCCTAGGCCACGCTGGTCGTGGACAAGGTCCACGCGGTGCGCCTGGCCAACCAGGCCCTGGACGCGGTGCGTCGCAGGCTCCAGCGGGAGGCCGGCAGGTACCGGTCACGCCGCAGCCGCTCGGAGACGCCGTCGCGGTGGGGCCGGGCCTTGTTCAGCTCCCGGCGGATCTTGGTCAAGGCCCGGGAGCGACTGACCGAGTCCGAGCGCGACCGCGTGGAGCGGGCTCTCGCCGCCGATCCCACAGGGGAGCTCCGGATGGCCTGGGTCCTCAAGGAGCGCTTCCGCGACTGGTACCTGGCCGCCGGACCGGAGCAGGCGCGGGTCGGGCTCGAGCGGTGGTACCGGGAGGTCGAGCTGACAGAGATCGGGGAGTTCGCCGAGCTCGCTCGGACCGTGAGGGCCTGGGAGGCCGGGCTGCTCGCCCACTTCGACTCCGGCGCCACGAACGGGGCCACCGAGGGGATCACCAACCTGATCAAGGTGGTGAAGCGCCAGGGGTTCGGCTACCGCAACTTCGAGAACTTCCGGCTCCGGGTCCTCTACCGCTGCGGCTGAGCGGACCGCTCGACGAAACAGGGCGCGATCCCCGAGGCCTCTCCATCCACCCGGTCGACGAACGGGGCTCTCCGAGCTTCCTGCGGCCCCGTCTTCTCGCCGACAACGCCACCGAGGCGGTTCAGCACGACTACGCCGGCTTCCGCCGAGGTGCATCATGGCGTCCCAAGCGTCCACGCGGCCAAGGTCGGCGAGGCGGAAAGTCCCGCTCAACCGCGAAGAGCCGAAAAATGTGGGACTCCTCGGGTTTCCGTGGGTGATGTAGCGCCCATCTGATCACTCTGCGGTCGTTGTGAGCAGGCCGTTCGGCCGCGACAGCTCTCCGCGAGCGGCAACGAAGGACGCGCACGTGTCGCTCCC
>JBOGVI010000160.1:0-2525 GCA_050692695.1 Actinomycetota bacterium | reverse complement strand
GGTCCGCACCATGCGGAGGGCGATCACGAGCTGCGCCGTCGCGCTCGCCGCGCTGGCGCCCGGCGTCGCGCACGCCGATCCCTGGCCGAGCCCGAACGCCGCCCTGGAGGACGTGTACTGCGATCTGGATGGCAACGGGTCGTTCGAGACCTACTACGAGACGATCGGGGTGGGGGTAGCAGGCCACGACGCCAACTCCACGAGCATCAACGTCGGGATGTCGGGCACCTTCATCATCTACGACGAGGACGGGAACATCGTTCGGACCGGCACGGTCGTGACACCCGGTGTCGGCCTCCCCACGACGCACTGCATCTGGAGCGCGGACTTCCAGTCGGACGGTGCCGCGTATCACGTCGAGGCGGAAGGCTACCTGCTGATCACGCCCGCCGGGTGAGGAGGAGAGCGTGATGACTGCCACGCGAAGGAATGCATCACCGGCTTCGCATGGAATCGCACGGGCGACCCTCGTTCTGCTCACGAGCGCCTTCGCCTTCGCGGCCGTACCTGCCGGGGCCGTCATCCCGCAGGGCGTGAGCAGCCTGGCGGCGGCCGACGCGAAGCTGGCCGGTCAGGCCGGCGGCCAGGCCGGGTTCCACGTCGCTCCGGCCGGCGACCTGGACGATGACGGGTTCCAGGACGTCATCGTGGGCTCATGGGTTGATGGCACGGCCGGGACATCCGCCGGGGCGGCTTACGTCGTGTATGGGCCTCTCACCGAGGGGGAGATCGACCTCGGGGAGGCCGACGCCAAGCTCCTCGGCGAGCTGACCGGGGACTTCGCCGGGGAGGGGTGGGCCGGCGTAGGGGACCTGGACGGAGACGGGTTCGACGACTTTGTCATCGGGGCCCCGGGCCGGTTTCCCCCCGCCCAGCCCGGGCTGCCGGCCCCGGGGGCGGCCTACCTCTTCTACGGGAGTGAGGAGCGCCTGAGCGGAACCAAAAGCCTGGCCGAGGCCGACGCCAAGCTGATCGGGGAGTCGAACGTGGACTTCGCCGGGTTGACGGTGGCCACCGTCACCGACCTGGACGACGATGGCCTTGCCGACCTCGTCGTTGGCGCCCCCCGGGACTCCGCCGGCGGTTCGGTGGCCGGTGCCGTCTACGTCCTCTACGGCGGGGAGGAGCGCCTCTCGGGGACCGTGAGCCTGTCCGAAGCCGAGGCCAAGCTGGTGGGTGCTCCAGGGGACCTGGCCGGGTTCCGGCTGGACCGAGCCGGGGACCTGGACGGCGATGGCTCTGAGGACCTGGTCATCGGGGCCCCGGCCATGGCCGGGTTCGGTGGGACCGGGGTCGGCGCCACCTACGTGCTCTACGGCACCACAGAGCGCCTGACTGGGACGATCAGCCTCCCACAGACGGCCGCCCGACTGGTGGGGGAGGAGCCGGATGACCGACCCGGGCTCGGGATGGCGGGCGCGGGCGACCTGGACCGCGACGGCTTCGACGACCTCGTAGTGGGGGTCGACCTGGAGGACACCGGTGGGCTGAACGCCGGGGCCGCCTACGTCGTCTACGGGAGCGAGGACCGTCTGACCGGCACGGTCAGCCTGGGGACGGCCCATGCCAAGCTCATCGGGGAGGCCGCCGGGGACCGGGCCGGCTCGGACGTGTCCATCGCCGGAGACCTCGACGACGATGGCTTCGACGAGCTGGTGGTGGGGGCCTTCGGGCACGACGCCGCCGGGCCGGACGCCGGGGCCGTCTACGTCTTCTTCGGTGAGGAGGCCCGGTTGAGCGGGCTCCTCAGTCTCTCCGCCGCCGCCGCCAAGCTCCTCGGGGAGGCGGCAGGAGACTTCGCCGGGTTCGCCGTCGGTCCGGCCGGAGATGTCACCGACGACGACACTGATGATCTGATGGTCGGGGCACGGTTCAACGACGCCGGGGGCACGGACGCCGGGGCTGTCTACGTCCTGTTCGGGGTGCCGGAAGCGTGCGGCAAGGGACATGACAAGAACAACGACGAACCCGGTCACGGGGGGAACCACGCTTGCGACCCGGAGCAGTGAGGAGGAGGTGAAGAGCAGCACCGGAGGGAAAGGGATTTCGGTCGAGCCCGGCGCGTGGCCTCCTAACGGCGGCCTGGCGATGACCTACCTCGTTTGGCCAACCGACGAGTTCGACGCGTTCCGCTCCGACGTCGAGGGCAACGTGTTGCGCACGCTCTACCTTGAGCGCGATCTCGACGAGCGCGTCCGGGCCGGCGACCGGAGGCCTACCTCCTCGACGTCGCGACCGGCGAGGATCGGGTCCTCGTGTCTGGCGATGACAGCGAGCGCATCGTCCTGACCGAGATGGCGTGGGCACCTAGCGGGCGGTGGCTTGCCTTCACAGGCCTGGTGGACCCCAGCGCCGGGCGGTTCGAGGTGTCCCTCCTCGTCCTGAACCGCGCCGACCGGGACTGTTGCATTGGTCGTCCCCGGCTTCCGTCAGACAGACTCGCGCGATGAGATCGCACCGATACCCTCACCCCTGCCCAGCCATGCGTTCGGCGTTCGCCGGCTACAGGTTCCCGCCGGAGGTCA
>JBOGVI010000159.1:0-11815 GCA_050692695.1 Actinomycetota bacterium | reverse complement strand
AACGTCACTGGATACCTCCCCGATCACCTGCACGCCGAGGTCAGGAGGCGACTGCGCAAGGCGTGGGGAAGGGCCGATCCCGACAAGGCCGTGGCCGAGCTTCAGGCCGTGGCCCGGTGGCTTGAGGGACTTGGACATCCCAGCGCTGCGGGATCGGTCCGCGAGGGGATGGAGGAGACGCTCACGATCAACCGCTTGGGCGTGCCGCCCAAGCTTCGGGTGTCGCTGTTCTCCACGAACATCGTGGAGTCGGCGATCTCGGTGGGACGGACCGTGATGGGCAACGTGAAGCGCTGGCGGCCACGGAGCAAGACCAGGATGATCGAGCGCTGGTGCGCGGCGGGCTTGCTCGTCGCGGAGCGGCAGTTCCGCCGCGTGAAGGGCCACCGAGAGATTCCGTTCCTCGTCGCCGCGCTGAAGGCTCACGTCGAGAAGGTGTCGGAGGCAGGTGCTAGGGTCGCGTAGTCAGGTCGATGGACCGCCGCTCAAGTTCAACGGCGAGCGGGACAACCCCTCCGGTTACGCGTTCTCAGAAGAACGCGCTCCAGGGCACTGTTGCGTTGGCGGAAGTCCGGACGCGATGGACCCGTCGTCCCGGCTGGTGTCAGATCACCAGGGCCAGTTCGGCGAATGTGTCAGCGAGGCGGGAGGCGGGCGGGACGTCGGTCCCGAGGTCGTAGAAGCCCTTGCGGAGGTTCTGGATGAAGGCGTGCCCGGCGACGATGACCCTGGCGGTGCGATCTCGCTTCAGCCCGCGCACCGGTCGAAGTCGCGCCTTGAGGCGTCCGTGGTCGGTCTCGATGGGATTGTTGGCATGGACCTTCATGCGATGGAAGGCGGCCGGGAGCAACTGATCGAGGACGCGAGGGTAGGCCCGGTACCGGTCGGTGGTGACCTCGGTGGGTGAGATCCGGGTTCGGCCGATCGCCTGGGCGAAGAACCGCCATGCCGCCGCGCCGTTCCGGCGAGGCGAGAGGAACACGTCGATCACCTGGCCTAACTGGTCGATGGCCCGGAACAGGTAGCGCCAGGTCCCGCCCACCTTCACGTAGGTTTCATCGACGTGCCAACGATCCCCGACCACGTGCTGCCGGGCTCGTGCGGCCTCGGCGAACTCCGGCGAGAAGCGCTGGACCCATCGGTAGATCGTGACGTGGTCGACCTGGGTGCCGCGCTCGGCGAGGAGCTCTTCGACGTCCCGGTAGGAAAGACCGAACCGCAGGTACCAGCGGACCGCCAGCGTGATGACCTCCGGCGGGAACCGGTAGCCGACGAAGGCCGAGCTAGGCGCTGAGCGGGTGTGAGGGCGAAGGCAAGGGCGAGATCTCATGGCGGGAGTCTGCCTGACGGAAGGCCGGGGCGACCAGTGCAACAGTGCCCAGGGGCCCTTCGCTCGGGCCGGGTTGTGTTGTCCCGGCCGTCTCAGCTACTACGACCCCCTCCGACTCCCTCTTCACCGCCCGCCACTTCCCGTGCGTCGGTTATAGGCGGGCATGCTTCCCGGGCCGCAGACCCGGGGTGAAGGAGGGCCTCTCCAGTTCCCACGACACCCTTTCCGACCGTTCCACGCCCCATGCGCCGGGGGGTTCGTTGGCACCCGCTCCAGGTTCTGAGGTGCCGTCCGTGGCCTTCGCCTACCCTTCACAGGCTCGGCTCCCCCTTGGCCCCGCTCACGCGGGGGTTTTAGTGACGACGCTGCAGGCTTCGCTTCATGCTGCGGACCGATCGGTTGTTCCACCTCGCTTCGCACCCGGCCTCTCGACCGCGCGCGGAGGCTTCCCTAACTCTGGCGTCTCCCCGGACCGGACTCCCACCGGCTGGCTGCCGTGAGCTTGTCGCTCGGTTACGCCGCTGACCTCCTCTCTTCCTGGCGCCCGAACTGCTGGACGCAGGGAGGGTGCTTGAACGCACCCGTGGCCTCGCCAACCTGGCCTTGTCACAACGAGGTCAGGAGGTCCACGGGTGCAAGACGACGCTATCAGCGTGTCCCTCGGGCTGGAAGGATTCACGGTCCTCGACACGATCGAGGCCGACGACCGGGTCGACGTCCTCATCGAGCTGAAGGCCGGAGCGGGGGTCTGTCCGGGGTGCGCCGGTGTGTCGACCTCCGCCATGAACGGACGGACGCCCGCCAGGCAGGGCCGGACTCCGAGTCGGCGAGGACGAAGCCCAGGAGCTCGCGGCGGTGATCGGCGTGGATCCCGAAGGCCACCAGGAACACCTTGCCCCTCACCCCCACCTCCCGCACCTTGGCCGAGATCCCGTCCAGCAGCAAGTAGCGGCAGGTGTCGGGGATCTTCTTGGCCCGGAAGGCGGCCACCTCGGTGTCCAGAGCCTTTGTGATCTCGGAGACCGTCGCCTTGGACAGCCCGATCCCGAACAGCTCCTCGGCCAAACGCTCCAGCCGGCGGGTGGACACCCCGGCCAGGAACAGCCGGCCGATGGCCTCGTCGAGGGCGCCGTGGCGACGTCCCCACCGGTCGATGATCTCGAGGTTGTAGGAGCCTTCTGCCACGCGGGGTACCCGAACCTCCACCTCGCCCCACTTCGTCTTCAGCCGGCGCACGTAGGACCCACCCCGGTGACCGTTGCGGGAGGGGCTCCGCTCGTAGGATCCGGCCCCCAGGACCTCGGTGCGGCGAGCCTCCAGGAACTCCTCCACCAGGCCCTTCACCAGCATCGTGATGCGATCGGTGACGTCGTCCCAGAACAGCCGAGCCAGGTTGGCGATGAGCTCGAGGGACTTCGCGCCGTTTCTGTCCTCGACCGCCCGTGCTACCTTCGCCATCGGGCACCTCCTCCCGTCGATCGGCCTGATCAACGTGGAGTGTGGTGCCCCTCCTCGCCAAAGTCAGCAATCATCGGGACGTTACCCCGCGCCGCTCGGCCTCGATCCCGATCGCCTCTATCCGTGAGACACACGTCCCGGAGCCGATTTGGGACAGACCTGCCGGACTTTCACACCTCTCCGATTTCTCCCCAGTGCCCCCGGGGCGAACCGGACGAAAGGGCCGACATCTGCCGCCGGCGTTTGTGCAGGTAGGAGCCACGTACCTGCTTGGCGACTGAGTGCTGAGGCGAACCTCACCACGCCTGATCGGGTGCGGAGGGCGGCGGGTGAGTCGACCCGATTGAGGAAGACGCGCCCGCCGAGATCGCACAAAGGATCGCCAGGCGCTTCGGGTGAGGCCGAGTACTGAGGTTCCGGTCTCGTGTGACATCCGGGTTGGGCCTCGGGGTAGCATCTCCCTGCCTTCCCCCTCGGCCGGAGGCGTCCATGGGGAAGCGCACACGAGAGCAAAGTCGGCGGGAGCGCCGGCTCGCCCTCATCCAGGGCGGGAAGCCCGAGGGGCACCGTCCACACAGCGCCCGCGGTGTCCTGGAACACCCGCAGGTGCTGGTCGAGCAAGCAGTTGCCCGTGTGCAGACGATCATGGACTCCCGTGCCCCGGCAGAGGGAGCTGCCGAGGAGATCCTCGGCGTCTTCCGCGGCGGCGTCGCGCCGTTCTCGATCCTCGGCGCCATCCATGCGCGCTCGCCCGAGCGGGCGCGGGCCATCGCCGAGGCCGCGCTTGCCCTCTCGCCCGGCACGGAGACGGCCCTCGGGCTCGCCGTGGCCGTCGCCGAGGCCGACGACGACTCGGGCCGCGCGCTCGCCCTGATGCGCGGGCCGGTCGGGCGGTCCTCGCATCCGATGCTGCGCGCCGCCCTCGGGAGGGCCCTCAACGCCGAGGGGCGGATCGCCGAGGCCGCAGAGGTGCTTGAGCCGCTCAGCTTGGAGCATCCGGGACTCGCCGAAGCGGAGGAGGAGCGTGGCTACGCGGTCATCGCGGCGCATGTGCGCGTCGAGACCGACGACGGGAAGTGGCTCTGCCCCTGCGGCTCGGGCCGGGCGTACGCGGCATGCTGTGGGCCCCGTGAGCTGGCCGTCGTCGAGCGCTTCCTCGGCCGCTCGGCGTTCGACCGGTTCCGGGAGCGCGTCTTCGCGTACTCCCTGCGCCCCGCCTTCGAGCCGATGCGTGCCCGCGCCTGGTTCGAGTGGTTCGGCGACGAGCCGCCCCCGCCGCCCGAAGAGCCTCCGGACGGTGAAGCCCGGGCAATGATCGAACGCGCCTGGGTCGTCGTTTCGGCTTCGGGGGAGCCGAGCGTGCGCGACACGGTGCTGGAGCGCTTCGCCGCCGATCGCGCGAACGCGCGCGCGGACCGGCGACGCGCCGAGGACTGGGCGAGCTGGGGGCGTCATGGCCTCTGGCGGCTCACCGGCGAGGCGGAGCCGCCCGGCGTGCACCTCGAGGACCTGCTCACTGGAGCCGCCCACTACGTCGCGGTCGCTGCCGAGCAGCGCGACGCCCTCGAGTCCGGCGAGGTCGTCCTCGGTCTGGTCGTCCCCTTCGACGGAGTGTGGCGGACCGGCTCGACCCTGTTCCCCATGACCCTCGAGGAGGCCGATCGGCTCCGTGACGCGCTGCTGGAGCAGATGATCGGGATCGAGGACGAGGCGGCACCCAGGGCGGGGGGCGACGTCCGCCTGGAGGAGCTGCGCGCGTCCCTCGAGGCGGCAGGGCCGCCGGCGGGGCTGTCGGCGGACCTGTCGTTCCTCCTGTCCCACGCGGCGGCGGCCGCACTGCCTCGACTGGTCGACCTGCTGCGCGAGATGCGCGTGCAGCCCATGGTGCTGACCAACACTTCGGGCGATCCCCTCGAGCTGATCACCGCGCGCGTCGGGGTGCAGGACCCCACCGAAGTGCGCGAGCGGCTCCTGGCACGCGACGACATCCGGCCCGAGCCGGATGACCCCGAGGGGTTCGCGTGGGAGGGCGACCCGGTCCCTCCGGACAGGTTGGCCGAGATGCATGCGCGTCTCACCGAGCAAGGGGTTGAGGTCGCTCCCGACGACGGCCCACACAGGTGGATCTTCGGACGGGTCAAGTCCGGTGGCGACGCCCTCGTGGTCGAGGTGAACTCGCGTGCACGGCTCCGGCGCTTCTTGGCGATCCTGAAGGAGGCCGGCGCCCGCCCGCGCGTGCTGTCCGAGGAGGTGACGTCCGCGCCGCAGCCCCCCGGGGCGGCGGACGCGCTCGCGTGGCTGCACCCCGCCGAGCCGCTGCCGGCAGTTGGGCGCAGGACTACACATCTGCCAAGAACTCGGCTAACGATCCCCTACGGCCGCGGCTGCTCTAGCCCGGTCGGATGCATAGAGGTTGGGGAGGTTCAGCGCGTCGAGCATCGCCTGGTAGCGGGGGTCGTCGGCCACCGGCGCGAGCACCCAATTATTGATGAATGGGACCATCGGATCCTTGACCTCCACCGCTTCCTGGAGCAGCGCGATTGTTTCGTCCCGCTCAGCGAAGTCGGCCCATGCCATGGCCAGGATGAACGGTGAGAAGTAGCCGCCTTCCTTCTCCTCCCGCAGCGTGTCCGCTTCCCGTCTCGCCTCGGACAGCTTGCCAGCCTGGGTCAGCGCCCGCACCCAGAAGGCCCGAGCGTAGGGGCTGGTGGGGTCGCACTCAAGCGCCTTGCCGATCCATTCGAGGGCGCGATCGGGTTCCCCCGCACCGAGATGAGCCACGCCGGTGGGCCAGTGGAGCTGGGCTGACCGGGGGTGGACCTTCGCGGCCTTGTGGCCGAGGGATGCGGCCTCGGTGTGCCGAGCCAGATGAAGGAGAACGATGAGATACAGCCAGGACGATTCGTGGGCCAGGGGATCGAGGTCGAGCGCGGCCGCGGACTGGGCCACGGCCTCATCGCCCCGCCCGAGTCGGGCCAGGAGGAGCCCGAACCAGGCACGGGCGGTGGCGTTCCCCGGGCTGAGCTCGATGGCTCGCCGGTAATGCCGCTCGGTGGCCTCCCAGTCCCAATCGGCGTACTGGGCGATGAGCCCCAGGACCAGGTGGGCCTCGGTCAACGCGGGTTCGAGGACGATGGCCCGCTCGGCCTCCCTTCTGGCAGCGGGGATGACCTCGGCGGGTGGCACGTAGCCGAAGATCGTCAGGTAGGTCCGGACGATGGCCAGCCAGGCGTATGCCTTCCCGAACTCGGGGTCGATGCCGACTGCTCGTTCGAACAGCTGCATGGCCTGGCGGAAGCCATCGGCCGACTGCTGATGCCAGTGGTAGCGTCCTTCCAAGAAGGCGTCGTACGCGTCCATGCTGGCCGTCTGACGAGCGACGGCGATGACGGGCCGCCGGTCGAGCTTGCTCTTCAGCACCGAGGCGATCGCCTGGGCCACCTCCTCCTGGACCGCGAAGATGTCCCGACGGTTGCGGTCGTACCGACCGGACCAGAGCTGATAGCCGTCGGCCACGTCGACCAGCTCGGCGGTGATCCGGATACGATCGCCGGATCGCCGCACACTTCCGTCGACCACTGCCTCCGCGCGGAGCTGGCGCCCGATCTCCCTGACGTCCTCCACGCGCTCCCTGAGGGCGAATGCTGAGGTTCGAGAGATCACCCGCAGCCCCTCGACCCTGGCCAAGGAGTAGATCAGGTCCTCGGTGAGCCCGTCGGCGAAGAACCTATCCTCCTCGGCGGGGTTTCGGTTCTGGAAGGGGAGCACCACGACGGAGGTGAGGACAGGGGCTCGGCCGAAGCCGCCTTCGGGAGCTGAACGCGGGCCCACGACGAGGCTCGGGTCGTGGACGAGGATCCGTTCCTGGAGCTGCTCGATGTCCGCTCCAGGATCGATGCCCAGCTCTTCGGCCAGCGTCCGTCGAAGTCGCTGGCACGTGCCCAGGGCATCTGACTGACGTCCCATGCGGTATTGGGCCAGCATGAGCTGCCCGAAGAGCCGCTCTCGCAAGGGGTGGAGGGTGGTCAGCTTTTCCAGCTCAGCGACGACCTCGGCGTGACGCCCGCAGCTCAGATCCGCCTCGATCCGCTCCTCCACCGCATCGAGCCGGAGATTCTCGAGCAGGTCAGCTTCCACCGAGGCGAACGGGTACTCGACGACGTCCGAGAGTGCCTCCCCGCGCCAGAGGCCCAGGGCTTCGCGAAGCAGCCGCGAGGCCCGGTCGGGTTCGTCGGGGGCCAGGGCTCGAGCGTGCTCGACGAGCTGTTCGAATCGGACGGCGTCGATCTGCTCGGGCTCGACCTCGAGCACGTATCCAGCCCGATTCGTGACCAGAACATCCTTTTGGCCTCCCCCGTGAAGGACGTCCCGCAGCTTGGACATGTGATATCGGAGGGTCTTGACGCCGCTGGTCGGCGGGCCGATCGGCCACACCTCGGTGAGGAGGCGGTCGGAGGAGAGGACCCGGCCGGGATGGATCATGAAGAAAGCCAGCAGCGCCCGCTGCTTGGGGCTGTCGAGGTCCAGCCGCAACCCGCTCCGCGTCACCTCGACCGGGCCGAGCATCCGGAACTCCATGTAGCCGCTTCCTCCCGAGAAGCCGCCTCGAAGGATACGCCCGGCTCCGGGAAGAGGGCCAGAGTGGTTAGGAGAGGCCTAACCCCCATCTAACCACCTGCCGGTCGTCGGTGGGCCGTCGCCAAATCTCCCTGTCGCACCATCGGCTCGTGGCATCGGGCGGTCCGTTGCCAGAGAGGAGGCTAGTGATGGCTGGATCGGTGCGTTCTCGAGTCCTGCGGTGGACCGTCCCCGCGGTCGGCGCCGCCCTGGTGGTGCTGGCACCCGGAGCCGCCTTCGCCGGCTCGGGGCCGGGGACCAATTTCCCCGAGCAGCCGGGTTCGAACGTGGCCCAGGCGTGTGAGTCGATCCTCTCCAATCCCGACCGGGCGCTGAACTTCATCACCGGGGAGCAGCACATGTCCGAACAGGCCGAGGGGATCCTCGTTCCGATGTACGTGGATGCCTGCCTCGGCGGCTAGAAGGGTGCCGAAAGGATGGAAGGTCGTCTCCCCGAAGGGCGGAGAACCGTCCCTCCTGAGCCTCTCTGCCAGGGAGATGGCGCACCTCGTGGCTACAGCGGAGGTCTCGGCGCTGGAGCTCGTCGACTGGCATGTGGAGCGGATCGAGGGGGTCAACCCCGTCCTCAACGCGGTCGTGGTCCCGCTGTTCGAGGAAGCCCGAAGGCAGGCAGCAGCTGCCGACGGCGCTCGGGCGCACGGCGACCCGCTAGGCCCCCTCCACGGCGTACCCATCACCGTCAAGGAATCCTTCGACGTCGCCGGCACCCCGACAACGGCCGGTGTGAGCGGCCACGCCGAACAGCTCGCCTCCGAGGATTGTCCGCTCGTCCGGCGCCTGCGCCACGCCGGAGCGATCGTGCTGGGCAAGACGAACGTGGCTCAGCTGCTCCTGTACCAGGAGACGGACAACCCCCTCTACGGTAGGACCAACAACCCGTGGGATCCGGACCGGTCGCCTGGAGGGAGCAGCGGGGGGGAAGCGGCGATCATCGCCGCGGGCGGGTCTCCCTTGGGACTCGGATCCGACATCGGGGGAAGCGTCCGGGTCCCGGCCCATTTCTGCGGGATCCACGCCCTCAAGCCGACGAGCAATCGGCTGACCCGGCGGGGGAGCTTCGATGGGCGGATGTTCCCGGGGGAGACCGCCATCGTGGGGCAGGCGGGCCCGTTGGCTCGTTCCGTCGAGGACCTGGCCCTGGTCATGCGGGTGCTGGACGAGGGGGAACCCGGCGATCCCTGGGAGCACTCGGTCCCTCTCGGAGATCCGGAGCGCGTGGAGCTCGGGGGGCTCCGCGTAGGGATGTTCTCCAGCGACGGCCTGTTTCCCCCCTCGCCGGGGGTGCGAAGGGCGGTCGAGAAGGCCGCCGGGGTGCTCGGCGACCGCGGGGCAAGCGTTACGGAGCTCTCGTCTCCTGATCCGGAGGAGGCCTTCGCCCTCTATTACGGGATCCTCAGCGCCGGTGGCGTCGGGTGGATGAAGGAGTGGGTCAGGGAGAGCCCGGTCGATCGGCGGGTTCGGGCCCTGATCCTCCTGGCTCGCCTGCCGCGCCCGGCCCGGGCCGCCGCCGTCGCGGTCGCCCGGACGCTAGGGCAGGCGGGGCTGGCCTTGGTCACCCGGAGCATGGGTCGGCGGTCGACGGAAGGGTACTGGGGGCTGGTCGAGCGATGGGAGCGGTACCGGGCGCGGTTCCTGGGGGCGATGGCGGCGCATCGGATGGACGCGCTCATCTGCCCTCCTCACTCCCTGCCGGCCTTGACGCACGGTGCGACCTATGACCTGGGCACGGCCGGGACGTACGCCACGCTCTTCAACCTCCTGGGCATGCCGGCGGGGGTGGTCTCGGTGACACGGGTCAGGCCGGGCGAGGAAAGCGACCGCCCCGCCGCGAAGGATCGGGCCTTTTCGGCCGCGAGGAAGGTCGAGGCGGGAAGCTCGGGTCTGCCCGTCGGGGTCCAGGTCGCGGCTCGCCATTGGCGAGAGGACCTCGTCCTAGCCCTGATGGCTGCTCTGGAGGAGGAGTTCAGGGTCAAGCCTGACTACCCGGCGGTCAGTGCACCGTTTGGTGCGAACGATGGGGAGGTCAGGCGATGAAACCGGTCTCTCGAATCGTTCGCCTCCGGCTGGTGGGGCTGATCTTTGATCTCGGGGGCGGCCGTTTCTGGGCCCCGGCAGTACGCGCAGCCCCCGATCCCTCTTCGTGCTGGCCCCGATCTCGGGATCGGTGGTCGCACTGAGGGATCGACTTGGCGCGTTCCCTACCGTCCTGGAGCGAACGGGGGGTCGGAGGGAGGTGTGGCATGAAGGACGACCCGCTGTTCAAACCACAATATTCGCGTCACTGAGGACGAAACGCTTCAGAGTGTGGTGACGACGGTCCTGTTCGTGAACGCGGGGAGAGGTGGGCTCGAACGTGATGGACGTCGCGAAGGTGATCCTGGTGATGATCGGCCCGCCGACGCGCGAGCCGCGTGTTCGCCGCGGGTCAGCGTCCGTTCCACGAGCAGACCATGCCCAGTCCGATGGCCTCTCTTCATTCTGCGACGTGCTCGCGTGACCCAGTGCCTTCCCACCGCGGCGGTGCCCAACATCACCGCCATCCGGAGCCCGCGGAGGTCGGCCCGTACGGTGCGAGCCATCGGAGGACGGAGGAGGCGACGGATGAGCGCCGCGGCAGCTCTCCGTAGAGGGGGGCGTGATGAATACCCGGACTGATGACCGGCCCAGGGCCAAGATCACGCGTCGGCAGTTCCTTGGAGGGGTCGGAGCTGGGGCGACGGCGGTCGGCGTTCGCACGGTCCTCGGCCCCGGCACCGCCGAGGCGCGAGCACCGGCCGCCCGCTCCGATCGGTTCAGCCGGATATTCGACCTGCCACCGTTCGCCGAGGCCAGCCCTTCGCTGGAGGCCGCCCTGCGCGAGATCGGTCGACCGGGAGGGCTCCTGGACGCCGCCGATGCCCTGGAGCGAGGCCCCGTCGATCTCATTGTGGATCCGGCCCTGAGCGCGAACAACCCCAACAACCCGGCCCACACGGCCGGGACCACGTTCATGGGCCAGTTTATGGACCACGACATGACCTTCGACGTCGGATCCGTCGCCACCGAGCCCCGGGACGCGACGAACGGCCGCTCGCCGGCCTTCGACCTGGATTCGGTCTACGGGGGTAGCCCGACGGCGAGCCCCCAGCTCTACGAGGCCGACCGGGTTCACCTCCGCGTCGAGTCCGGAGGCCTGTTCGAGGACCTTCCCCGCGCCTCCGACGACACGGCCATCATCGCCGATCCCCGGAACGACGAGAACGCGATAATCGCGGGGCTGCATGCGGCGTTCCTGCTGTTTCACAACCGGGCCGTCCAGGTAGCAAGGGGCGCCACCTCGCGCCCCGCGGAGCTGTTCGCCCAGGCCCGCCGGATCACCACCTGGCACTACCAGTGGATGGTGCTGCACGAGTTCCTGCCGCTGTTCGTCGGGCAGGTGGTCGACGACGTCGTGGCGAACGGCGCCCGATACTACCGTCCCGGGACCGGGGAGGCGTCGATCCCGGTCGAGTTCCAGGGCGCCGCGTACCGGTTCGGCCACTCCATGGTCCGCCCGTCCTATCGGCTGAACCTGGCCGGAGAGGACGGAGGGCCGTTCTTCGCGATGATCTTCGACCCCTCGGAGGAGGGATCGGCCGATCCGGACGACCTTCGGGGAGGGGCCAGGGCCCCCAGGCGGTTCGTGGGGTGGCAGACGTTCTTCGACTTCGGCGAGGGGCAGGTCAAGCCGAACAAGCGGGTCGACACGAGGATCTCCACGCCGCTGTTCAACCTGCCGCTCGGGGCCATCGCCAGCCACGACCAGCCCACCGCGCTCCCGCAGCGAAACCTGCTCCAGCACCTCACCTGGGAGCTGCCGTCCGGGCAGGCGATCGCCCAGTACATGGGCGCGCCCGTGCTGTCCCGCCGCGATCTGGCCGAGCTCCGGGGCCTCGGTCTGGGTCTCGATCGCACCACCCCCCTCTGGTACTACGTGCTGAGGGAGGCCGGGGTGATGGAGTCCGGGCTTCGGCTCGACCCGGTCGGGGGACGGATCGTGGCCGAGGTCATCATCGGCCTGGTGCGGGCCGACCCCGGCTCGTACCTGGCGGTCGACCCGGGGTGGCGCCCCACGCTTCCCACCCGGACCGGCGCGGTGACCGGGGAGTTTCGGATGGTCGACTTCCTCACGTTCGCGGGCGTCGACCCCACTAGCAGAGGTCAGTAGGAAAGGAGGTAGCCATGAGAGATTGCACCATCGGTGCGCACCATGCGCAGGGCGATCACGAGCTGCGCCGTGGCGCTCGCCGCGCTGGCGCCGGGCATCGCTCACGCCGATCCCTGGCCCAGCCCGAACGCCGTCCTCGAGGACGTGTACTGCGATCTGGACGGCAACGGGTCCTTCGAGACCTACTACGAGACGATCGGGGT
>JBOGVI010000158.1:0-2489 GCA_050692695.1 Actinomycetota bacterium | reverse complement strand
AGACTCCAGGGGGACCGCGCCAGCACCGACTGGACCTGGTCGACCGTCACGCCGCTCTCGTTGTCGTAGGTGAGCTGCGAGCCGCCCTCGAAGTCGATGGACAGGTTCAGGCTGCGGAACACCAGCCCCACCAGGGAGATCAGGAGCACCACCCCCGAGAGCAGGAACCACCACCGCCGGTGCTCGATGATCCCGAAGTGCGGCTCGCGGTGACCGCGGAACGTGGCCACGGCGTGCCGGATGTTCACTTCGAACCTCCCGCCACCGGTACCGGCTCGCCGGGCAACGGCTCGGCCGCCACGCCGCTGGTCAGCCCGAACCCGGGCAGTTTCACCAGCCGGTCGCTTCGAGCGATGAGGAACACGGTGGGACGCTTGAAGAAGTACACGACGAACAGGTCGAGGAGTGTCGCCACCCCGAGGGTCAGCGCGAACCCCCGTACCGAGCTGATCGCCGTGAGGTACAGGATGATGGCGGCGAGGGCCGTGACGATGTCGGCGGCCACGATCGTCTTGTAGGCGCGCTTGAAGGCGGGCTGCACGGCCGCGCGCGGCGTCTTGCCGTGGCGCACCTCGTCCTTCAGCCGTTCGAAGAACACGATGTAGGAGTCGGCCGTGACGCCGAGCGAGATCACCAGGCCGGCCACACCCGCCAACGTGAGCGCGTAGCCGAAGGCCCGCCCGGCGATCGACACCAGCGCGATGGCCATGATGGCCCAGATGGTCATCCCGAACCACGCCACGACGCCGAGGAGGCGATAGTAGAACAGCAGGTACAGCGCCAGCAGGATGAGCCCGGCGATCCCGGCCACCAGGCCCTGGCGCAGCGACTCGCGTCCCAAGGTCGGGCTGACCGTCTGCACCTGCTCCTTCTTCAGGTTCACCGGCAGGGCGCCGGCGTTCAGTTGAGTGGACAGGTCCTGGGCCCGGGTCTTGGTGAAGCTCCCCGTGATCACGCCGTTACCGCCCGTGATGGCGTTCTGGACGGTGGGCGCCGAGACGACCTCATTGTCCACGACGATGGCGAGCTGCCTGCCGACCAGGCGCTCCGTGACCTCGGCAAACGTGCTCGCGCCCTCCTCGGTGAGGGTGAAGTCGATCTGCCAGCCCGCCCCCACGCTGGTCTGGCTCCCGGTGTCCAGGACCGCGGTGGCCCTCCTGATCATGTCGCCGGTGACCTCCACCGGTCCCAGGCGGTACTTCTCGCCCTCCCTGCCCAGGAACACGACGGCCTGGTCCTTCAGGGCGTCGAACGTGCAGGTCTCCGAGTCCCGCTCCTCGGGCGTCCCGCACGTCACGGGGGTGGCCGCGAACTCCGGGGTGCCCACCTCGATGACCTGGAGCACCTCACGCTGCTCGAGCCGCGCCGTCGTGCCGATCACCTGGAGGAGGCGCTCCTGGCCGGTCTCCTGGAGCTGGGCCTCCGCCTCGTCACGGGACAGGAAGCACCCCAGGTCCGTCCCCGCGGAGCTGAGGACGCAGAACTCCGCGGTCTTCCCCTCCACGGACAGAGACGCCAGTACCCCCTCCGCCTCCACCTCCTGCGCGTAGCACGCCGGCCCCGCGGGACCGGCCAGCGGCGACCCGCCCGGCGAGGTCACGCAGTACCGGTACCCCTCCTCGAGCTGGATCTCGTCCTTGGCCCTCTCCGCGGCCCGTTTGGTCTCGAAGCACATGTCGCTTGGGAAGCCGCTCCCCGAAAAACAGAACCGCTCTCCACTCTCGACGATCCGGGCAGAGTTCAGGGCGGTGTCGGCCGTCGTGCGGTCCTGGAAGCACGGAAGCGCGAACCCCTGGACGCCGGTCAGGCAGACCTCGGACACGGTCCGTTCGACGCTCGCGTCGTCGAGCCGCGACCGCGCTTGGTCCTCGCTCGAGAAGCACTCGAAGAGGATGTCCTCGCCGGACAAGCAGTGCTGCTCCTTGGCCCGCTCCTCGATGGAGCCGCGGGCCAGCCCGGGGAGCTGGGCCTCGATGGTGGTCCCCGATAGGAACAGGAGCGGCTCGCCCACGCCGAAGGCGTCAACCCGGTTCCGGATGTTTTCCAGGGCCCGCTCCATCACCGATCCGGGCGTCCCATCCGGCGCCGACAGGATGACGGACACCCCGCCCTCCAGGTCCAAGCCGAGCACCGGCCGGACCCCGACCGCGAACGCCGCGATCGAGCCGGCCACCAACAGTCCGACGAACGCGATGGACAGCCAGAGGTTGCGGGCGGTTCGTCTCACGCCAGCTGGGCCCCGTTGATGGTCAGCTTGAACTTGCAGTCGAGGACCTCGGCGGCCCTCCGGCACATCTGCATGCGGCCGAGGAAGATCTCGAAATACTCCATCACCTGGCTGATCTGGGTGTCGATCTTCAGCTCGAGCGTCACGGTCTTCGCGATCGAGTCCACGCGCAGGAACGACTGCTCAGCCGCGTAGTTGACCCGGTCGTGGATGTCGAACTCGATCTGCCCGGACTTGCGCACGCGGCTGCGGTGCACATCGG
>JBOGVI010000157.1:0-3054 GCA_050692695.1 Actinomycetota bacterium | reverse complement strand
GCCGATCGGGTTTGTCGCCCAGCTTGCCGGGGTGAAGGACGCGGACATCTGGGGGGTGGTCTGGCACGTGCGCGCCGCGCCCGGCGCCGGGGTCCGGTGGCCCAGGCGCTGGATTCATCGGGTCGGGGTGAACACCCGCGCGCCGCTGTGAGGCCGATCAGATCCGATTCAGCAGATCATGCGCACGTGGAGTCTCGAAGAGCTCGCCGTGTCCTTCATGGAGAGCGGCCTCTGGGGCACTGTTGCTTTGGTCGCCTCGGGCCACCGTCAGGGAGACTGCCGCGATGAGATCTCGCCCTCACCTCCGCCCAGCGCCCCACTCGGCGTTCGCCGGGTACCGGTTCACGCCGGAGGTCATCACCCTGGCGTTCCCCTGGACCTGCGGTTCGGTCTTTCCTACCGCGACGTCGAGGAACTCCTGGCCGAGCGAGGCATTCGGGGTCGACCACGTGAGTGTGTACCGATGGGTCCACCGGTTCGCCCCGGAGTTCGCCGAGGCCGCACGGGCTAGGCAGCACGTGGCCGGGGATCGCTGGCACGTCGATGAGACCCATGTGAAGGTCGGAGGGACCTGGCGCTACCTGTTCCGAGCCATCGACCAGTTCGGCCAGGTCATCGACGTGCACCTCTCGCCTCGTCGCGACACTGCGGCCGCTCGGCGGTTCTTCGCCCGGGCGATCGGCCGGACCCGAATCTCACCCACCGAGGTCACCTCCGATCGATACCGGGGCCTATCCTCGTGCTCGACGAGTTGCTGCCTGGGGCCTTCCACCGTACGGAGGTCTATGCCAACAATCCGCTCGAGACCGACCACGGACGTCTCAAGGCGCGACTTCGACCGATGCGCGGGCTGAAGCGCGACCAAACCGCAAGGGTCATCGTCGCCGGACACGCCTTCATCCAGAACCTCCGCAGGGGCTTCCACGACCTCCGAACCGATGTCCCGTCTGGCTCTCGCCTCGCGGACGCCTTCGCCGAGCTGGCCCTCGTCATCTGACACCAGGCCGAGCGGATGGCTCCGACATGACCTGGCCTCGGCCAACGCAACAGTGCCCACGGCTGGATACGGATGGCAATCAAGCCGCGGCGTTGGCGATGAGAACTCGGTGGCGAACGGGGCCGGGTGAGCTGGTGACCCATCGTGTGATGAGGTTGGAAGCCCCTACCCCCTACCACGAATGGCTCGTGAGTTAAGGGAAGGGCCCGGTCAACGCCAGCGCCGCCAATTGACGGCCCCATCCTGGGATCCAGCCGTCACCTCTTCCTTCCATCCGCCGAAGGCCGCCAAGACCTCCCCCTTCTCACGCTCGGGCACGTTGAAGTGATCAAGGGTGCGGCCAAGCTCCGCATCGACCTCGTCGAAGACTTCCGGTGGAATCTTCAAGTCGAAATGGGCGTCGCGCAGGTCTCTGGCCGTGTATTGAAAGGGTCCGCCCGCCAACGAGGCGACCCACAGTGTCCTCAGGAACTTGAGGCCCGGCAGCCGTCCGGCGAATGTCACCGTGTGCCATTCCTTCAACTCGGGGTTTGCCTCAACCACCTTCGGGTTCTTCAGTAGTTGGTCGCTGAAGTGGTCGACTACAGCGGCTATGGCGTAGATACCACCTATGCGTTCATACAGAGTCGGCTCCGCCATTGTTCTCCCTCCCGCCGGTTTCCTGGTTGGCTGACCGCGGTCGCCCCGCGGTCATACGCTCGAAACGCATGTGCCGAGGGGCATCACCTCCCCACCGACTCCGCCCCGGGAGGTCGTCCGCTCTACGTCCGCTCTCATAGCGATCAGGTCATTCCCCTGCCCGCCGGAGGTGGTCGGCGTCATACCGCGCGCTTCGGTTCGTCGACGACCTTGAGCGCCTCTCGTCTCACGTGGTCCACAAGGGGGTCGATGATTGCTTGTTCAGGGCCAGACCCCAGGGTGGCCACCTCCGGCATCGGCAGGAGGGCATATCGAGGCTATGAAGCCTCTATATCATCGGTGCGCGGGGTGGTCAAGAGTCGGGACGCTTAGACGCGCACCCCCTCTCCGCGTAGTTGCGAAAGGCTTCGGTACGCAGGTCTAAGCCGGCCTTCTGGAAGGCACCCTCGAGGATGCCGGCGTGGAGCTCGCAGACCACGTCTTCGGCGACCTCGCAGGCCTGGCGGAAGATGCAGTTCTTGGCAAGCACCTGATCGTCACCAGCAAGCCTGTACTCTGCGCCGAGGGGAGCCAGCTGGCCGAGGACGGAATCGGGGGATTCGGCGGGCTTCCTCACCAGGGACGCGCGTACCGCCGGCCGGCCTCATGTGCGACCTGGATTCCAACGGAGGTTCCTTGAAGACCTTCCGCCAGAAGCGCAGCCAGTCGTGCGAATCGCCGCACCGGGTAGCTGAGATCGATCTGTCGTCCGGCCAGCCGATAGAGCTTGGCTGGCTTGCCTGACGTCCCTCGGCGCTGGCCGGAAACCAGATACCCAAGCGCAACCAGCCGCTCGAGGTGGCTGTGGGCGACGGTCCTGTGGACGCCAACCGCCTCGGCGACCTCTGCTGCCGTCCATTCAGGCTGGTGGACGTAGAAGTCGAGCAAGATCCGTCGCCTCGTCG
This sequence comes from Actinomycetota bacterium, assembly GCA_050692695.1. GTDB lineage: Bacteria > Actinomycetota > UBA4738 > UBA4738 > HRBIN12 > AC-69. Next base: position 474 of record JBOGVI010000157.1, on the reverse strand, counting down.
GATCCTGGAGGGCGCTGATCGTGCGATCTATCTCGGTTAGCTGCTCCTCGCCCATGGTTGGAAGCTTATCCGCGACCGGATTCGTGCATCCTCGCCAGCGATATGCCGGCCACACAGCCCGTCTGGAGCTAGCGGTCGGTGGCGCGGATGAACCCTGGTGTGGCGCTCTGGGAGGCTGCCGCCATGGGAAAGGAGATATTCCTTCCATACGTTCTCCACAACGAGGCATCGTGACGCCCGAGAACCTCGACACCATCCGGCGATGACTTCCATCGAGACCGACGCGACGAAGTCGATCGCCGAGATGGATCAGTCGCTCGGGATCCGCAAAGAATTGCCGTGAGGTTCGACGCGACTCTGGGGGGAGGCAGGGCCCGGCGTCGGAGATCGCCGACGCGCATGAACGAGGGCCCTTGGCTGGCGCTGGTAGCGACGACGACCGGGCGACGATGCGGCTGCAGATCACGTTTGAGG
>JBOGVI010000156.1:0-8410 GCA_050692695.1 Actinomycetota bacterium | reverse complement strand
GTCCCGGACCGCCGAGCCTACGTTCCGGGGGATCGCGCGCTCCTCCGAGGCTCATTCTCGACCGGCTCGCTGGAGGGACGGATCTCAGATGGCCCGTTCTTCGCGTACCTCCTCGTATGTTCAGGCCGTGGTCTCCGTAGCCACGGCTCCTTGTGGGGTTGAGCTCCGCTCCTCCCGCTCTGGACTCGAGGGGAGGCGGTCCGGATGATGCTGGCGACCGATCAGTTGTGGCAGGACCGGTGGCCGGACGGTGAAACGCTTCTCCCTCCTTGCGGCGCGACCGCTCGCGAAGACTCGCGTCCCGGCATCTGGCCCCGTGACCGCAGACACCCAGCGTGCGCCCCGATCGGGCAGGCGAGGGCAGGTCGGCGCTGCAGCGCGCCGGCCGCGGCCGTCGCGGCTTCCCCCGCTCCTCGGGAAGTGCTCATCACGAGGCGGCGGCCAGGTCAGAGACCCGGGCCGTCTCCCATCGAGTCCCGCCCCGAGGCCTTGCAAGGGGGGATGGGATTGACGAACACGCTGTACGTGGGGACCGATGTCTCCGAGTCGGCCAACCGCAGCCGCTTCTACGACGCCGGCGGTGCGGAGGTGGGCCGGGGCCTGGAGTCGCCGAACGATTTGCCCGGATCCGAGCTGCTGGTCCGAGAAGCGCTCCAGCGCGCGGAAGGGGTCGGAGCCGAGGGGATCTGCTGGGGCATGGAGGCCACCAACCTGTTCTGGTGGCACCTGGCCACCTTCCTCACTACCCACCCGCAGCTCGTCGCTCGCGGGCTGAAGCTCTACACGTTCAACCCACGACTGGTCGCCAAGTTCCGCGAGTCCTACCCGGATCTCGGCAAGAGCGACTGGACAGACGCCGGCGTGATCGCCGACCGGCTGCGCTTCGGCCGGCTTCCGGCCGAGTGCTACCTCGACGAGCGATACCAACCGATTCAGCGGCTCACCAGGCACCGCAAGCACGTGATCGAGGTGGTGGTCCGCGAGAAGCAGGTCGCCCTCGGCTACGTCTACCTGAAGTGTTCGGCCTACGCGACCTCCAGGCCTCTGTCGGACACGTTCGGGGCGACCAGCCAGGTGATCCTCGAGCACTACCTCACGCCCGACGAGATCGTTCAGGCACCGATGGAGGAGCTCGCGGAGCTCGTTCGCGAGAAGAGCCGACGACGCGTCGCCGATCCCGAAGCGGTCGCCGGAGCGCTCAAGCAGGCGGCGGGGCGCTCCTACCGGCTGGGCAAGAACCTGATTGAGCCCGTCAACCTGGTGCTGAGCTCGTCGCTGCAGACGATCCGCACCCTCGGGGCGGGGCTGCGGCCGCTGGATCGCGCGATCGGCATCGAGCTCGCCGCGGCGCCGGGAACGACGCTGGACACGATCCCGGGGATCGGTCCGGTGTTCACCGCCGGGATCGTCGCCGAGGTTGGCGACGTCGGGCGCTTCCCCACCGAGGCACAGCTCGCCAAGTTCGCCGGTCTCACGTGGCGACGATCCCAGTCCGGGGAGTTCGAAGGCGAGGACCGGCCGCTCACCAAGACCGGCAACCCCTACCTCCGTTACTACCTGGTCGCCGCGGCCAACTCGGTCCGCCTGCGCAGCCCGGAGTTTCGGTCCTACTACGAACGCAAGTTCCGTGAGGCGACCCGACATCAGCACCGTCGGGCGCTCGTGCTCACCGCCCGAAAGCTCGTCAGGCTCGTCCACTCGATGCTGCAGAGCGGACAGCCCTACCGAGCGGCGGGCGCTCGAACCGGTCGCTGACCGGCCTCGAGCCATAGAACGAGGCGGACCGCTCGGACCCAGCCGGGTGGTCGGCGGAAGCGTGCCCTCACTTCCTTGAGATCGCACTTGACTTTTCACCCCAGCTCTTGTCGCCGCATCCCAGGCGAGCCGTGTATCGGCCGGGATTGTCCTCCCCGCTGTCCTCGCAGTCCAGCCGGAGGGGTCGCGTGGAAGCGTCCCGCCGTAGGTTCCAGGGCTCAGCAAGAGGAGCGCACTAGGCTCACCTCGACGAATTGAGCGCTCAAGGCGCAGGAGGTGAGCCCAGTGCGAGTGTCAGTCTGCTTCACGATCGACGTCCCTGCAACCTCGCGAGTTGCCTCACCAGAAATGTCCTCGAAACAGGTTCGTTGCCTCATCTGAGGATGTCCTCGAAGGGACCACGCTCCTGCCGGGTCGGGCAGGAGGGGTGCGGTGGGCCTTTCGATGGCGGAAAGAAGAGCGGTCACGAAGCAGATGGCGGCCCGGTACCAAAAGGCCGCCAAGGGTGAGAAGGGCGTGATGCTGGACGAGCTGTGCGCGCTCACGGGCTGGACCCGTCGCCACGCCCGCCGGGCGCTTGCCCGGGCGTCCTCGGCCGCGGGCACGGTCCCGAGGAAGCCACGCCCACGGATCTACGGCCCGGAGATCTTTGAGCCGCTGCGGTTCGTGTGGGCCACGCTCGGTGGGCCGGCCGGCAAGCGCCTGGCACCGTTCATGGCCGAGGCGATCGAGGCCCTGGAGCGCCACGGCGAGCTCGAGCTGTCCCCGCCGGTCCGGACCAAGCTCCTGGCCGTCTCGGGGTCCACGATCGACCGGATGCTCGCGCCGGAGCGGGCCAGGCTCAGGGTCCGCGGCCGCCAAGGGACCAAGCCGGGCTCGATCCTGAGGCGCCAGATCCCGATCCGGACCTTCGCCGAGTGGGACGATCGCCGCCCCGGGTTCTGCGAGGTGGACCTGGTGGCCCACGACGGCGGGAACCCGGGCGGCCACTTCTGCCACACGCTCGATCTGGTCTGCGTGGCAACGGGATGGACCGAGCCTCGGGCCCTTCTGACCAAGGCCCAGCGGTGGGTCCGCGAGGCCCTGGAGGACATCGAGGCAACGCTGCCGTTCGCGCTGCTCGGCCTGGACTCGGACAACGGGTCAGAGTTCATCAACACCGAGCTGTTCGCCTGGTGCGAGCAGAAGGAGATCACCTTCACCCGCTCCCGCCCCTACCGCAAGAACGACAACTGCTTCGTCGAGCAGACCCACGACGACGCTCGCGAACCCGGCCGACGAACCGACCGTCGAGCTCATGCGCGCATGCGGCGAGCGTGGCCTGCCAGTTCTGTTCCACTGCGGGGACGACCCGATGACCACGCCCCAGTCGATTGCGGCGGGCGCCGCGAGAACGCCGGACACGGTCGTCGTACTCGGGCACATGGGCGGGTACTTCCACGTCGATGAGGCGATCGACATGGCCGAGCGCCATGCGAACCACTATCTCGAGACATCTGCGATGCCGTATCCGTGGAAGATCGCAGAAGCCGTCCAGCGCATCGGGGCCGACCGCGTCCTGTACGCGAGCCCCGGTCCGGGCTGCAACCCGCGGCTCGAGGTACAGAAGATACGGATCCTTGGCCTGCCCGCCGACGACGAGCGCCTGGTGCTCGGCGGCAACGCGGCTCGACTCCTACGCCTGGAGGAGGCGGCCCGATGATCGTCGACGCCCTCATGCTCCTCGGCGAGAATCGATTCGGCCGGTCTCTCTCGGCCGCGGACGCTGCCGCTCAGGCCGATCGGCTCGGCGTGGAGCGAATCGTCGCCGCGCCCGCGCGGCCCGCCGACTACCACCTGGGACCGGCGAACGACGTGCTGGCCGGGATCGCGGCCGACAGCCGCGGTCGGATCACGGCGCTCGGACGCCTGGATCCGACGGACGGAGACCGGGCGGTGGCCGAAGCTCGGCGATGCCTCCGGGATCTCGGCTGCGCCGGTTTGTTCCTGCATCCGTTCGAGGAGGCGTTCCGGATCACGGAGGCGCGCGACCTGTTCGCCGTCGCGGCCGAGCTCCGAGCGCCCGTCGTGGTCGCTACCGGCTTCCCGATGACCTCGGAGCCCTTGCAGATGGCGCAGGTCGCGGGGCAGTTCCCCGACGTTTCGATCGTCATGACGAACGGCGGGAACATCAACATCTCGGGGCTCTCGCTCGCCGATGCGTGGCTGGCGCTCGAGCTCGCACCGAATCTCCTCGTGATGACGAACGGTGAGTATCGTCAGGACTTCATCGAGCGGCTCGTTGGCGAGATGGACGCAGGACGAGTCATGTTCGGGTCGATGGCTCCGATCTTCGATCCCGAGTACGAGCTGTTGCGGGTTCGGTCGGCTTGCATGTCTGATGGGGCTCGAAGCCTGCTCGAGGGTGTCGCTGCGGCACGCGTGTTCGGGATCGAGTAGCCACCTCAAGCGACCCTATTCTGATGGAGTCCAACGGGTCGGCCGAGAACCCACGGGCGTGGCCAGCTCAATCCCGCCGTCCGTACGCCGGCGCGGCGCCTCGGTGGATCGTCTGCCCAGGTCACCTTTGTATTCGGCCTGTGCGATTCGCCGGCCATCCCGGTGGTGGGGGTGACCGGATCACCCGGGGCGACGCGGCCCGCGAGATTCTGGTAGACGCAAGAAAGCGCCGCTCCGCTAGGCATTCCCCAGAACCCAGCGGACCGAGGCCTCCACTTCCTCCCAGGAGAACAGACGGCCCTGCCGGATCCATACCCTGCCAGCCTCGAGGACGGCCTCCGCCACCCCGGGGACGCGGAACAGAGCCGCGAGGGTTGGATCGGGAGCGGCCATCTCCGGGCTCTCGGCCACGATCCTGCCTCCTTCGTAGGCGACCTCGAACGCTCGTGGCGGTGGCTCGCCGGGGAGGGGAAGGGGAGCCCCCCACGCTGCCTTGATGGCCCGCGCTACCCCCTCCCACGCCGCCTTGGCGTTGCAGCCGGGGCTTAGGTTCAGCCGCGCCCGGTACCGGTGGAGGTCGACGGAGCGGACCCCGTCCACTGCGAGCACGGAGCGGAGCCCTTCGGGTGGGCTCGCCGGTGGGCACTTCTCGATGGTGGCCCGGGTGAGCTCGACCGTCGTGTGAACACGGATCACCCGGGGGTTAGGCGCTCTTTCCAGGGCCCACGTCACGGCCGGCCGAACCTCCTCGCGGGCCGGGCTGTCCCCACGGGGGCCTCGGTCCCGAGGCCATCTCGGCGAACGAGAACCCCCGAAGGTCGGCTGATGCTGCTCTATCCCTCTCGATCCAGGACCTCGCTGATCCAGCCGTAGGCGGCCATGGCGGCCGGGTAGCCCCCGGTCGAGATAGCGAGCAGCGCCTGCCGGATGGCCTCTCGCTCGATGCCTTCGGCGAGGGCCTTCCGTGCGTGGGACCGGACGCCCCCCCTCGGATTCTCTCCCGATGGCGATCCCGAGCTTCGCCAGTCGGCGCTCCCTCGCCGACAGCGGCCCGGCCTCGTGCAGGCGCTCCGCGAGGCCCCGGAAGGCCTCCATCACCGCGGGGTAGTCGGCGCCGAACCGCTCGAAGACCTGAGGTAGATACCCACCCATCGCCTCCTCCTTCGGCCACATCGACGGGGGCCGCAACGGAATCTCGGCGTTCCACGAGCGACGTCTGCCAAGACCCGCGAACAACGATAATCGCGACGGAACCGGGAGGGAGCGGTGGCAGGTGCCATCAGTTTCGGCGCGAGCGTCTCTTTGTCCGGCAGGTACGCCCTGCAGGGCCGGCAGGTGCTCGCGGGTCTGCGGGCCTGGGTCGAGGCCGTGAACGCGGGCGGGGGTCTCAGGGTGCACGGGGTCGAGGCGCGGGCCCGCGTCAGGCTCGTCTACCACGACGATGCGAGCTCGCCCGCCAAGGCCGCGGCGAACGCCGAGCGGCTGCTCGACGCGGACGCGGTGCAGGTCCTGATCGGGCCGTACGCGAGCGACATGACCCGAGCCGTGCTCCCCGTCGCCGGCCGGCGTGGCAGGGTTCTCTGGAATCACGGCGGGGCATCGGACGATATCCACGTGGAGGGCGGTCGCGCCGTAGGCATCCTCACGCCGGTGAGCCGGTACTTCGGCGGCCTGATCGAGCTGGCCCGAAGCCTTGACTCCGGTGCGGCCCGGGTGGCCCTCCTCCACCGGCGGGGCAGCGGCTTCGGCCGCCTGGCGGCCCCCGGGGTCGGGGCTGAGGCGAGCGAAGCGATGTTCGTCACTGACATCGTCACCTACTCGTCCCTGGCGGACGAGCTCCCGGAGGTCATGGCCAGACTCGAAGGGCAGCGCCCGGACGTCATCATCAGCGCCGGCTCCTTCGACGACGAGATCGTCCTGGCCCGAGCCCTCGCAGAGTCCCGGCTACGCGTGAAGGCGGTTGGCCTCGCGGCCGCGGCCATGCAAGAGTTCGCGCACGCCCTCGAGACCCACGCCGAGGGGTTCCTAGGGCCGAGCCAGTGGGAGCCGTGTCTCGCCTACGTCCCCGACTACGGGCCCGGTCCGGACGAGGTCACCGAGGGCATCCAGGCCCAGGGCGCTGCGCCCGACTACCCGGCCGCCCAGGCCTACGCAGCCTGTCTGATCGCCCATCGTTTGCCTGGAGGAGGCCGGCGCCGACGACGAGTCGCTGTGGGCCGCCGCCTGCGCCCTGGACTGTGCGACGTTCTTCGGGCGGTTCCACATCGATCCCGCAACGGGCCTGCAGGTGGGCCACGAGATGGTCCTCGTGCAGTGGCGGCGGGGGAGGAAGCTCGTTGTCTGGCCGCCCGCCTTCTCGCAGGCCAGGCCCTGTACCCGAGACGCCGTAGCGGGTGACGATCAAGAGGGCCATTGACAGGTTGCCCAGCCCGGCCTAGAAAGAGCCAAAGCCTACTGAGTGAGTCGGAATTGGTTCGCACGCGATGCTGCGGGTTGGTTGGGGCCATGATCCCCTCTCGCCTCTGCTGTTCGAGCCCGTGCGCTCGCCCCGGGAGCGCGAGGTAGCCGTGCGGTCATAGGGACATCCGTCAACGGAAGGGAAAGGGGCCGCCACGGCAGCCCTTTCTGTTTCCCCGACGGGCGACACGGGCCTTGCCGGTTGGGACGCAGATAAGCCAGCGCGACATCTGCCAAGGAGGCGCTCAGAATGCCTGTGCTGAACGAGCTGCTGGAGGCGAACGAGCGGTTCGCCGAGGGGTTCGAGAAGGGGGACCTCCCCATGCCCCCGGCGAGGCAGGTCGCCGTACTGACCTGCATGGACGCGAGGCTCCACCCTGAGAGTTTCCTGGGGCTTGACATCGGTGATGCTCACGTCATCCGAAACGCTGGGGGAAGGGCCTCCGACGACGCGGTCCGCTCGCTGATCATCTCCTCGCACCTTTTGGCCACGCGGGAGTTCGCGGTCATCCACCACACCGACTGCGGAATGCTCACGTTCACGAACGAGGATCTCCGGCAGAGGCTGAAGGAGGAGACCGGCGGGGATGCCTCGGCCATCGACTTCCTGCCCTTCGCCGACTTGGAGGATAGCGTCCGGGAGGACGTTCGCCGGATCAGGGAATCGCCGTTCATCCCCGACGACATCGAGGTCTCCGGGTTCGTCTACGACGTGCGGACCGGTGCCCTTCGCGAGGTCGTGGCCCAGTCCGGCGAAACTGCGTAGCAGGCCCGCGAAGGCTCGAGCGCGCTCAGATTGGAGGCGGAGTTTGCCAAGGCTCACCGGGACGGTCCTGCTCCGAGGCGAACGCGCGGACGGTGCCTACGTCCAGATCCAGAACCTGGCGGGGGACTTCCAGGCCGAAGTGCGTACGGACCCGGCGGGGCGCTTCGTGCTGCACCCCATTCGGGGGCGGTGGCGCCTGGTGTCGTGGCTGCCAGCCGGTGGGCGTACGGAGCTCGAAGTGGAGGTGGGGACCCGAGGACCTACAGGTCGAGATCAGCCTGGCCTGATGGGACTGCTCTTGACACCGAAGCCTCGGGTCAAGCGGGGACAACCCTTGATACAGAGGAAGCAGTTCATCTCGCTCGTCCTGAGCCACCGTTGCCCGCCGGTGAGGAGGTGAGCTGTGGCACGCGCTGGCAGGAAGCCTGGCCAGGGCAGGTACGTCTGCTCAAGGTGCGGGACGGCGCAGGAGCTGAGGACCCGAGGCTCAACCCTCAAGCGCTGCCCGAACTGCAGGGGCAGTCTCTTCAGTAAGACGAAGCCCTGGAAGTGAGGTATTCGCTCCAGCCGCTGCGGCGAATGCCGCTCGACGACGCTCCCCATTCTCACCACGATTTCTCCATGGTGCCCTCGGCAGCTCGACCGGTCGGGTCCGGGAACATGCTGGCCGGCGGGTCGTTTCGCTCTCGCTCTCCGCAGACCATCGGGTCGTCGACGGCCTCCAGGGAGCACGGCTCCTCGCCGAAATGGCGCGGCTCCTCGAAGACGCTCCCCACGAGCTGCTCGTTGAGCGCGATTCGGGCGACCATCCCCAGAACGGCTAGCGCGACCGCACCACGGCCGGAGACGTTCTGAGGCCATCGCCCGGGCAGAGCTCCGGAGACGCGTCACAGGCCCCTTGACGAACGTGTAACCACATGGCTACACTTTGCCCCGATGACCATCGACGCTGCGCTTGCCGCGCTTTCGGATCCGACGCGACGGGAGCTCGTC
>JBOGVI010000155.1:0-9834 GCA_050692695.1 Actinomycetota bacterium | reverse complement strand
CGTCGGGCCCGGCCAGCCTCCGCCCCAGGAACGGCCCGATCAGCGCCCCCACCCCGCGGGCCGCCATCAGGATCCCGATGCCGATCTCCCCCAGGTGGAACTCCTCCTCCGCGAAGACCGAGATCAGGACCAGCACGCCGGCCCCCAGACCGAAACCGGCCTTCACCGCCAGCAGGGCCAAAACCCGGTGGTCCTTCCTCGCGTATCGCACGGTCTCGGCGGTGGCCCGTACCACGCCGGAGTGCTCGGTTCGCTCCCGAACCTCGGAGAAGGGGCGATGGATGGCGGCGATGAGTGCACCAGATGAGGCGAAGGAGGCCGCGTCGATCACGATCGCCGTGTCCCGCCCCAGGGTGGCCGCCACCAGGCCCCCCACGGCCGCCCCCACCGCGAGCATCGTGCCCCAAAGCGACCCGGCCAGGGCGTTGGCCGGCCCCAGGTCCTCCCGGTCCACCAGGTTGGGGAGGGCCGCCGACGACGCCGGGTCGAATGACGCGCTGAACGAGGAGATGACGGCGATCAGCAGGTAGACCAGCCAGACCGTCTCGGCGTCCCGCACCACCAGGAACAGCAGGCACAGCAGGGCGCGGGCCACGTCGCAACCCACCATGAGGTTCTTCCGGTCCAGCCGGTCGGCCAGCGCGCCCCCTACGGGAGACATGAGGAAGAACGGGATTTCCTGGGCCCCGATGAGGAGCCCCACCGAGAGTGCCGACTCCGTGAGATCCAGGACCAACCCGAGCAGGGCGACGAGCAGGAACCAGTCGCCTCCCAAGGAGATGGCCGAGGCGACGTACAGCTTTCGGAAGTCGGAGTTCCGCCGGAGCAGCGACATGCCGGCCCGCAGGCCTCCAGCGGACTCGACCGGTTCGCGCTCCGACACGGCGATTGGCAGACTACAGGCAACCATACGAGGGGAGGGGACGAACCCATGCTCGAGCGCTTCACGTGGTTCAGGCAGTCGGCCATGCGGTTCGAGGGTGACGGGCTCGCCGTGTACATCGACCCGTGGGGGACGACCCCCGTCGACGTGCCGGCCGACGTCATCCTCATCACCCACGCGCACTTCGACCACTTCCAGCCCGAGGAGATCGAGCGGCTCCGCAAGACGGACACGAAGCTCGTCGCCCCACACGACGTGGCGAAGGAGCTGTCCGGCGACGTGACCGCGGTGGCGCCGGGCGAGTCGCACGAGGTCGGCGGGGTGAAGTTCTCCACCGTCTCCGCTTACAACGTGGTCGAGCACCGGCTCGGGGCCCACCCCAAGGCGAACAACTGGGTCGGGTACGTGATGGAGCTGGGGGACAGCACCTACTACCACTCCGGGGACACCGATCACGCGCCGGAGCTGGATGACGTCCGGGCGGACGTGGCGATGGTAACGATCGGGGGCGACCCGTACACCATGGGACCCGAAGAGGCGGCCGGACTGGTGAAGGCGATCGGCCCGAAGCTCGCCGTCCCCATGCACTTCGGGTTCGTGGTGGGGGAACGGGGCTTCGCGGACCGGTTCCGCGATAGCGCCGCGCCCATCCCGGTGGAGGTCATGGAGCCGGCGGCCGGATGGGGACCGCCGCCGGGCGGGTAGTATCGGCTCGGACTTCGACGAGGGGGAGGATCATGGGTCTCGGATACGAGAGCAGCCTCTACATCCTGGCCTTCGACCACCGAGGGTCGTTTCAGAAGAAGTTCTTCAGCGTCACGGGGACCCCCACGGCCGAGGAGACCGAGCGGATTTCCGACGCCAAGCACCTCATCTTCGAGGGGTTCCTGCGCGCGTTGGGGGAGGGCGCGAACCGAACCGCCGCCGGCATCCTGGTCGACGAGCAGTTCGGCACGCCGATCGCGAAGCAGGCCAAGGCCGACGACCTCATCCTCGCCATGCCCGTCGAGAAGTCGGGACAGGACGAGTTCGACTTCGAGTACGGCGAGGAGTTCGGCAAGCACATCGAGGAGTTCGACCCGAGCTTCACCAAGGTGCTGGTGCGCTACAACCCGGATGGCGACGGGGCGATGAACGAGCGGCAGACCAAGCGGCTGAAGGAACTCTCCGAGTGGCTCCACGACCGGGGCCGGAAGTTCCTGTTCGAGCTGCTGGTGCCGGCCACGCCGGAGCAGCTCGAGTCTGCCGGCGGCGACGCGGATCGCTTCGACAAGGAGCTCCGGCCGGAGCTGATGCGGGCGACCATCGCCCAGCTCCAGCAGGCGGGGGTGGAGCCGGACATCTGGAAGATCGAGGGCCTCGACCGGCGCGAGGACTGCGAGGTCATCGCGGAACAGACCCGGGCCGGGGGCCGCGACAAGGTGGCGTGCGTCGTGCTGGGCAGAGGGGCGGACGACGCCGCGGTCGACCACTGGCTCAGGATGGGAAGCGGCGTGCCGGGCTATATCGGGTTCGCCATCGGCCGGAGCATCTGGTGGGATCCGTTGAAGGACTTCGTGGACGGCGACGCCGCCCGTGAGGACGTGGCGGCCCGCATCTCGGCGAACTATCTGCGGTTCATCGGTGTATACGAGAAGGGCTAGGAGGGGGACAGCGATGGCGGTGATCAAGACCATCGACCTGGTGGGGGTGTCCACGGACTCGTGGAGAGACGCGGCGCACCAGGCGCTGAGCGAGGCGGCGAAGACCATCCGTCAGATCGAGGGGATGGACATCCTGGGAACCTCGGCGCTCGTCGAGGACAACAAAATCAAGGAGTACCAGACGCACGTTCAGATCCGGTTCCGGTTGGAGCGATAGTCGGGACCATCTGGTGGCCCCCGATACACTGGGGGCGTCATGCCGGCCGCGATCGTCGTCGGGACCCAGTGGGGGGACGAGGGCAAGGGCAAGGTAACCGACTATCTGGCGGATCAGATGCACTTCGTGGTCCGCTACCAGGGCGGGAACAACGCCGGCCACACGGTCGTGGCCGAAGGCCACCTGCTGAAGCTGCATCTTGTCCCGTCCGGGATCCTCTATCCCCACCTCACGTCTGTGATCGCCGACGGGGTCGTGATCGACCCGGGCGTGCTGCTGGAGGAGATGGACACCCTGGCCGGGCTGGGCATCGACGTGTCGCGCCTCCTGGTCTCGGGCAACGCGCACATGATCATGCCCTACCACCTCGAGCTGGAGAAGGTCACGGAGCGTCACCTGGGCAAACATGCGCTCGGCACGACGAAGCGCGGGATAGGACCGGCCTACGCGGACAAGGCGGCCCGGATCGGCCTTCGGATCCAGGACCTGTTCGACGAGAAGATCTTCCGGGAGAAGCTGGACGTGGTCCTGAAAGAGAAGAACCTCGTTCTGACGAAGATCTACAACCGGCTTCCCCTGGAGTCCGAGTGCATCGTCGAGGACTACATGGGCCACGCGCAGCGCCTCCGGCCGTACGTGGCCGACACCTCCAAGCTGATCCACGAGGGGCTACGCGCCGGTCAGAGCGTGTTGTTCGAAGGGGCGCAGGGCACGCTGCTCGATCTCGACCACGGGACCTATCCCTTCGTAACCTCGTCGAATCCGGTCGCGGGGTTCGCCCTGGCCTCCGCCGGGATCGGGCCGAAGGAAGTCGACCGCGTGATCGGCGTGACGAAGGCCTACGTGACCAGGGTGGGCGCGGGTCCCTTCCCCACGGAGGACACCGGACCGGACGGGGAACGTCTCGGTGAGGTCGGGAGGGAGTTCGGCGTCACCACCGGCCGCAAGCGACGGTGCGGGTGGTTCGACGCCGTGGTCGTCCGGTACGCCGCGCGGCTGAACGGCCTCACCGAGATCTTTCTCACGAAGCTCGACGTGTTCTCGGGATTCCCCGCCATCAAGGCCTGCACGGCCTACCACGCGGATGGCGAGACCTATGAGGACTTCCCTCCTCACCAGTCGCTGTTCCACCGGGCGGAGCCCGCCTACGAGGAGCTTGAGGGGTGGGACGAGCCGCTCGGCGAGGCGGGGTCCTTCGGGGACCTGCCGCCGGCGGCCCGTAAGTACGTCGACCGGCTTCAGGACCTGATGGGCGTTCGGATCGGTGTGGTCTCCGTCGGTCCGGCTCGCGAGCAGAGCCTGCCGGTCCCATGAGGATCCTGATCGTGGGCGGGGGAGGGCGCGAGCACGCCCTGGTGTGGCGGCTGGCGCAGAACCCCACCGTGGACCGGCTGTACGCCGCGCCGGGCAACGCCGGCATCGCCGCCGACGCCACCTGCGTGCCGATCGCCCCGGAGGAGGTGCCCGACCTCGTGGAGCTGGTGGAGCGGGAGTCGATCGACCTCACCGTGGTCGGGCCCGAGCGGCCGCTTGTGGCCGGCCTCGTCGACGAGCTGGAGGCGGGGGGGCGCGGGGTGTTCGGTCCTACCAAGGACGCGGCTCGCATCGAGGGCTCGAAGGCGTGGGCCAAGGAGTTGTGCGAGCGATACGGCATCCCGGCCGGGCGGTCTCGGGCGTTCACCGAGCTCGCCCCGGCCATCGCGTACGTGGACGAGCTCGAGCCGCCCTACGTGATCAAGGCGGATGGTCTGGCCGCCGGGAAGGGCGTGATCATCGCCGGGGACCGGACCAGCGCGATCGCCGCGCTGGAGGCCTGCCTGGTGGAGCGGGCGTTCGGCGACGCCGGCGCCACGGTCTTGGTCGAGGAGCACCTCAGTGGGCGGGAGGTCTCGGCCTTCGCCCTCACCGACGGCCGCGAGGTCCTGCCGCTCGCTCTGGCCCAGGACTTCAAACGGGTGGGGGACGGCGACACCGGTCCCAACACCGGCGGCATGGGCGCCTACTCGCCCGTCCCATGGGTGGACGACGCCACCGAACGGCGGATCTGGAACGGCGTGCTGGGTCCCGCCGTGCGGGCCATGGAGGCCGAAGGCGTCCGGTACCGGGGCGCGCTGTACGCCGGGCTGATGCTGACCGATGACGGCCCCAAGCTCCTGGAGTTCAACTGCCGGTTCGGAGACCCCGAGACTCAGGCCCTTATGCCTCGCTTGCGCTCGGATCTGGGCGAGCTCCTACTGGCCTGCGTGGAGGGCAACCTCGGCAACTACAAGGCCATCTGGACGCCGGACGTCTGCGTGACGATCGTGGCTGCCGCGAGAGGCTATCCGGGTCGGTACGAGACCGGCTTCGAGGTGCAAGGGATGAAGGAGGCGGAGGAGGTCGAGGGCGTAACGGTGTTCCACGCCGGCACGGCCGAGCGACGCGGTAAAGTGGTCACGTCGGGGGGACGGGTCCTGGCGGTGAGCGCGCTGGGCGGCACGGCAACGGAGGCCAGGGACCGCGCGTACGAGGCCTGTTCCCGCATCTCGTTCCGGGGGATGCACTACCGGCGAGACATCGCGGCGAAGGTGGCGGAGGAGGAGACGTGAACGGGAACGCGCCCGCGATCGGCGTGCTCGTGGCATCTCCCGCCGAGCTGTCCGTGATGCAGCAGGCGACGGCGATCCTGGAGAAGCTGGAGCTCCCCCACGAGATCCGGGTGATGTCCGCGGCCCGGAACCCCGACCTCGTTGACGAGTACGCGCGAACGGCCTTCGACCGAGGACTGAAGGTGGTGATCTGCACGACGGGCATCTCCGGCCACCTCGCCTCGGCCGTCGCCGCCAGGACGGTGCTGCCCGTGGTCGGCGTTCCGGTCGGCACGGACCAGATGCGAGGCGAGCAGGCCCTGTACGTGACGGCCCAGATGCCGAGCGGCGTTCCGGTGGCCACCGTGGGGGTGGACGCGGCCGTGAACGCGGCGATCCTCGCCGCCGAGATCGTGGGGGTCGGGGATCCCGAGATCCAGGCCCGCCTGTGGAAGTTCAAGGACGACCTCGCGGAGGGCCTCAGGCTGTGACCCGCCGTCCCGCGCCGCCGCGAGGTGGCCGGTGATCCCGCGCTACACGCTGCCGGAGATGGCAGCGGTGTGGTCCGACGAAGCCCGGTTCGGCCATTGGCTGGAGATCGAGGTCCTGGCTGTGGAGGCGTGGGCTCGCCTGGGGAAGGTCCCGGTGGAGGAGGCGAGGGCGGTCCGGCACCAGGCCTCTTTCACCGTGGAGCGGATCGAGGAGCTCGAACGGGTCACGAGGCACGACGTCGCGGCCTTCGTTCGATCCGTCGCGGAGTCCGCGGGCCCGGCCGGGCGATGGGTCCACTTCGGGATGACCTCCTCCGACGTGCTCGACACGGGGCTTGCGCTCCAACTCCGCGATGCGGCCGACCTGCTCCTGGCTCGCCTCGAGAGGCTCCTCGCGATGGTGAAGCGGATGGCCCTGGAGCACCGGGAGACGGTGATGGTCGGGCGCACCCACGGCGTGCACGCCGAGCCGACCACCTTCGGGCACAAGCTGGCGCTGTGGGCGTTCGAGCTGGACCGGGACCGCGACCGGCTCCACCGGGCGAAGGACGCCGTCTCCGTGGGGAAGATCTCCGGCGCCGTCGGCACGTATGCGCAGCTCGATCAGAGGGTGGAGGAGCACGTGTGCGGCGAGCTCGGGTTGCGGCCGGCCGAGGCCAGTAGCCAGATCGTCTCGCGCGACCGCCACGCCGAGTACATGGCGGCACTCGCGGTGCTGGCGTCCTCCCTCGACGCGTTCGCCACCGAGATCCGGCACCTGGCACGGACCGAGGTCCGTGAGCTGCAGGAGCCGTTCGCCGAGGGCCAGACGGGCTCGTCGGCCATGCCCCACAAGCGGAACCCGGTGCGCTGCGAGCGGATCACCGGCCTTGCCCGGGTGGTCCGGGCGAACCTCCAGGTCGCACTGGAGAACGTGGTCCTGTGGCACGAGCGCGACATCTCCCACTCGTCGGCCGAACGGGCCATCTTCCCCGACTCCACTATCGCCATCGACTTCATGCTGGCGGAGCTCACCGAGGTCCTGGAGGGCCTCCGCGTGTTCCCCGAGCGGATGCGGACGAACTTGGAGGCCGGCGGAGGGCTCGTGTACTCGCAGGGCGTGCTGTTGGCATTGGTTGAGTCTGGGCTGTCTCGCGACGACGCGTACCGGCTGGTGCAGGCCGCCGCGGGGGAGGCGTGGGACGGGGGGAAGGACTTCCGAGCGGAGCTCGAGGCACACCCGGAGGTCGTCCGGGTCCTTCCGCCGGACCGCCTCGATGCGCTGTTCGACCCGATGCGCTACCTGGGGAACCTCGACGTGGTCTTCGACCGGCTGGCCAAGCTGTCCGTGAGCGAGGACCCGTGAGCGGAACCGCGAAGCTGCGCGCGCAGGGCAAGGTGCGCGACATCTACGACGTCGGGGGTGACCGGCTCCTGCTGGTCGCCACCGACCGCATCTCGGCCTTCGACGTGGTGTTGCCGAACCCCATCCCGGACAAGGGACGGGTCCTTTCGGGCCTGTCGCTGTTCTGGTTCGAGCGGACCGCCGACGTAGTCGGCAACCACGTGCTCTCCGCCGACCGGGGGGACTTCCCCGAACCGTTCCGGAGCGAGCCGTCGCTCGCCGGCCGGGCTACGCTGGTTCGAAAGGCCGAGGTCATCCCGGTGGAGTGCGTGGTCCGCGGGTACCTCACCGGCTCGGGGCTGAAGCAGTACCGAGCCGAGGGGCACGTGTGCGGGATCCAGCTCCCGGCCGGCCTGGCCGAGTCGAGCCGGCTGCCGGAGCCGATCTTCACGCCGACCACCAAGGCCCCCGTGGGTCACGACCTCCCCATGACCTTCGAGGAGACAGTGGACCTGGTGGGCAGGGGACTGGCCGAGCGGCTCCGCGAGCTCACGATCGCGGTGTACGAGCGAGGGGCGGAGGTCGCCCTCGAGCGCGGGATCATCGTGGCCGACACGAAGTTCGAGTTCGGGTTCGCCGGCGGGGAGCTGATCGTGGTGGACGAGGTGCTGACCCCCGATTCGTCGCGGTTCTGGCCGGCCGACGGGTATGCGCCGGGCAGGGTCCAACCTTCCTTCGACAAGCAGTACGTGCGGGACTGGTTGGCCGCGAGCGGATGGGACCACGAGCCGCCCCCGCCGGAGCTTCCCCCCGAGGTCGTCGGGAGGACCGCGTCGAAGTACTTGGAGGCGTACGAACGCATCACCGGCGAGCGGCTCGACTGGTACCGTCGGCGCATGGGGGTCGGGTCGGAGTCGGATTGGGAGACGTGCCAGGTCGACCTGGAGCGACTCCGCCGGGAGCACGGATGAGACATCGGTTCGAGGTCCTGGTCCAGCTGAAGCCGGGCCTGCTCGACCCCCAGGGCAAGGCCGTGGAGGGCTCGCTACCCGCGATGGGCTGGACGAACGTGGCGAACGTCCGAGTAGGAAAGTACATCGAGCTCACCGTGGACGCCGTATCCGAGAAGGACGCGCGAGCCCAGGTCGAGGAGATGGCCCGGCGATTGCTGTCGAACCCGGTTATCGAGGACTTCCACATCCTCACCGCGGAGCAGGTGGGGCGGTGAACGGGGGCAGACCCAGGGTGGGAGTCATCACGTTCCCCGGCTCACTCGACGACCGCGACGCGATCCGCGCGGTGAACCTCATGGGCGGGGAGGCGGTGCCGCTGTGGCACGGCCACCGGGACCTGGCCGGCGTGAACGCCGTGATCCTCCCCGGGGGGTTCTCCTACGGCGATTATCTGCGGACGGGGGCGATCGCGAGATTCGCTCCGGTCATGAACGAGGTCCGGGCCTTCGGCGAAGCGGGTGCCCCGGTCGTCGGCATCTGCAACGGGTTCCAGATCCTGTGCGAGGCCGGGCTGCTTCCGGGTGCGCTGATCCGCAACCGCCAGCTCCGGTTCGTGTGTCGGTTCGTGGACGTTCGTGTGGAGACCTCGCTCTCGCCGCTCACGGAAGGACTGGTTCCCGGCGAGACGCTCCGGGTGCCGGTGAAGCACGGCGAGGGCCAGTTCGTGGCGAGCCGGGAGGACGTGGCGCGCATCGAGGGGGAGGGGCTGGTGGCGTTCCGGTACTGCGGGCCCGACGGGTCCGTCGACGACGAGCACAACGTGAACGGCAGCACGGGGTCGATCGCAGGGGTACGGAACCGGGAGGGGAACGTGGTGGGGCTGATGCCGCATCCCGAGCACGCCGTGGACCCCGACGTCGGACCCACCGGCGGGCAGCCTATGTTCGCCTCGCTGCTGTCCTTCGCGTTGGCCAGGGTGTGAGGTGAAGGTCGAGCAGCCCCTGCACCGGGCTCTCGGCCTCACCGACGACGAACTCGACCGGATCCGGACCACGCTCGATCGCGACCCGAACACGAACGAGCTCGCGATGTACGCGGCCATGTGGTCCGAGCACTGCTCGTACAAGTCCAGCAAAGTGCACCTCCGCACGCTGCCCACCGAGGGACCGCAGGTATTGGTGGGGCCGGGGGAGGATGCCGGGGCCGTGGACGTGGGCGATGGGCTCGCGGTGGTCTTCAAGATGGAGTCGCACTCGCACCCCAGCGCCATCGAGCCTTACCAGGGCGCCGCCACCGGTGTGGGGGGCATCGTCCGGGACGTCGTCGCCATGGGGGCCCGGCCCGTCGCGCTGCTCGACTCACTCCGGTTCGGCCCACTCACCGAGGAGCGGAACCGGTACCTGTTCGCCGGGGTGGTGGCGGGGATCGGCGGCTACGGGAACTGCATCGGCGTGCCCACCGTGGGCGGCGAGATCCGCTTCGCCGAGCCGCACTCGGCGAACCCCACCGTGAACGCGATGTGCGTCGGTATCGCGCCGGCCGACCGGCTGGTGACGGCGGCCCGCGCTGCGCACGAGGGCTCGCTCATGGTGCTGATCGGCGCGGCCACCGGCCGGGACGGCATCGGGGGAGTTTCGGTGCTGGCGTCTCGGACCATCGAGGAGGACGCCGCCGAGAGCCGGCCCAGCGTGCAGATCGGCGATCCGTTCGCGGAGAAGCTGCTGATCGAGACGTGCCTCGAGCTCGTGGCGAAGGA
>JBOGVI010000154.1:0-2306 GCA_050692695.1 Actinomycetota bacterium | reverse complement strand
CGAGGATCGTTCGCCCCGATCCGCGCGCAGCCGACAGGGCTCCGGCCAGGACGCCGGCGGAAGCAAGGTCCGAGGGCTCCTGGAAGCCGCAGACGACCAGGAAGCCGGACCGCTCTTCGGCCTCGCCAAGGAGCCGTGTCGTCTCGGAGATGCTCCCTTCCATCCGCAGCAGCGGATAGAGCCCCCGGCGCGGGTCGAGTCGCAAGTAGCAGCAGAGGTCGCCTCCGTCAGGGTCGAGATCGAGGAGAAGAACCGCGCCTTTGGCCCGGGCCATCGCCGACGCCAGATTGGCCGCCACGAACGTCGCCCCTGGGGACCCCTTCCCCGAACAGACGACGATGGCGCTCAACTCGTGCCTCCGGGGAGCAACACGAGGTCCACTCGACCGGTGACCCTGGCTTGCGCCAGCGCCCGCGCCTCTTCGAGTCGCAACGTGAGGGTGACGAGCAGGCCCTGGCCCTCGGCAGTGCTCACCTGCCGCACGGAGAGCACCGGCACCTCGGTGAACAGGATGGTCGTGGCCGACCTCTTTCGGTCGACGCCGGCCTCGTTGGGCCCCGGGCTGGAGAGCACCGCAACCCGATCGCCCGCTCGGATGGCTCCACCCACCGCCGACTCCTGGGGGAGCAGGAGGGTCATGGCGACCATACCGGGTGCAAGAGGCGGGGCATCGGACACCGACCCGGGAGCGAGGATCTTCCCCTCCGACAGCGGTTCGGCCGCCACCCGGCCCACGACCTCGCCCTCCATCGAGGTGGGGAGGTAAGCGATGCCCGCTGGGACCGAGACCTCGACCACCCGGAGATCGGAGGCCTCGATGACCTCCCCCGGTTGCACAGTCCGGGCCGCCGCCAGGACAGGGGTCCGGGCCTGGGCGCTGCGGATGAGGGAGGCTCCACCGAGGACCGCCACCAGCATCAGCAGGAGCCCCACGGCGACCCTGAGGTCGAGTCGCCGGAGCCGGGCGTGGGCCCGCGGGATGGCTTCAGTCGCCTGCATCTTCTCCCCCCTTCACGTGGACGGCCAGGAGATCCAGGAACTGCTGGACGCTCAGGCTCCCCGGGTCGTAGCCCTTGCCCTGAAGGAGCGCCCGAGCCAGGGCGTCCTTCCGTGCCAGTTCGGAGAGGGCCAGGTAGTCGGCGTGGGAGATCAGGGCCGCCACGGGCTGATCGAACCGAAGGAGCAGGTAATGGGTGCCACCCTCGACACTGCGGATGATGTCGTAGAGGTCCTTCCGGAGCCTCCCGATCCCGACCGCCTCGACCCTGTGTAGGTCCATAGTCCCAGCCCAGGGACCAGTGGCGCCCCCGGTTAGGCCCATACCTACACCCCACCCGGGCGGAGTTATCTCTCCGGAACCTCTCCGGACCCTTACAACTTGCCTTACAAGTTGTCGCCCCACGCGCATGGCGGGTCTGATGCTGCGGCGGGGGACTCCTCGTTTTCTCCACGTTGGCGCCCCCGGTCGGCTGAGGCTCAACCTGAGCCCACCGGGGACAACTCTCCGTTTGCTCTACTCACCGGCGACCGCGCGGGTTGCCGCCCGAGAATCCGGTTGCGAGCCCCGAGAACGCTTGGCGGCGAGCCCGCTCCTCAGCATCGACTCACGGCGAGGAGAAGATGCCTCCTCCCACCATTTGAGACGGCAGGACCCGTAGAATCCGGGGTCCGAGACGGAGGCAACAATTGGCGACTCGCAAGCTCAGGTGCGATCTGGAACACGACCGGCCCAGAGCCGCTGCAGTCCGTCTGGAGATCAAATCCACACGCGCCAGCAGGCCAGGCCACCCGATGGTTCGCACAGCCACGCTCTGCGCCGCGCATGCTCGCCAGTTACGCGAGATGGGCCTTGAGATCGTCAGAGCCTGACGAAGGCACGGACCCATCCGGCCCCGCAGCCTGGATCGAGGGCATGAGACATCCCTCCTTTCATGTGTGGGCAAGAGATCCTGAACGTTCGGCTCGGGATCTCCGTCTGGATGGTTATGAGCGAGGGGGAGGCCGGCCCGCCACCAACAATCTGGCGACGAGCAAACGAAGAGAGCGCGCTCGTCTTCTCGGCGTTCGGCCTTCGTCGCGGAGCCGTGCAGACGCTCGGCCTGGGCGGTCGGGATCACGCGCTCGTCGTTCATGAGGGCGCGGCGCCATCGTCGTACTGGACGTCGAACCAGCCGGTTGATGCGTCGGGCTCGCTGACGACGGTGGCGAAGGCCCGGTCCTCGGTGAACACGCGCTCGCCGATCGGGTGGAGCATGTCCGGGCAGAACGGGCACTCGGCGTTGCGTCGGTAGGTCACGTGCTCCCCT
>JBOGVI010000153.1:0-4400 GCA_050692695.1 Actinomycetota bacterium | reverse complement strand
CGTGCTCCGGCTGTCCGCCGACGGAAGGCGGCTCGAGGTCCTCGAGGCGGACTTCGAGGAGGCGAGCGGGCGAGGGAGGGTCCTTGCCTACCCGTTGCTCCGGGCCCACGGGACGCTTCGGATCGAGGTCCGGGGGCGAGGCAAGGGCGCGGAGGGCCGGCTGGACGTGGCGCTTCCTTAGATCGAGGGCCCGGACCGTCGGCGGCGGGCGCTACGGTCCCGTCGTGCTGGACCGGCTCCTCGATGTCGTCTTCCCGAAGCGATGCGCCGGCTGCGGCAGCGGCGCCTGGCCGTTCTGCCCGCCGTGCCACGCCGGCCTGACCGCGCTCGTTCCGCCCTGGTGCCTCCGATGCGGCTTTCCGTCGGCACGCGACGTCCCGACATGCCAGCAATGTCCGCCGCCGGAGATCGATGTGGCGAGGGCACCCTTCCTCTTCCGGGGGCCGGCCCGGCGCGCGGTGCACCGGCTGAAGTTCTCGGGCTGGCGGCCCGTGGCCGAGGCGCTGGGGGAGGCCATGGCAACCGTGTCGCCGTGGCCCGCCGACGCCGTGACCTGGGTCCCGCTGTCTCGGCGCCGCCTGGCCGAGCGGGGGTTCGACCAGGCTCGGGCCCTGGCACTCGTGGTGGGCCGGGCGACGTCCGTTCCGGTCACGGCTTTGCTCGTCCGAACGGCCGCGACTGCTCCTCAGGCCAAGAGGGGCGGTCCCGAACGGCGCGAAGCGATGGCCGGGGTATTCCGCGTGGTGGGCCGAGCCCCGCCTCGCGTCCTGCTCGTAGACGACGTCCTCACGACCGGGGCGACCTCGGCCGCGTGCGCGCGCGCTCTGCGCGCGGCGGGCGCGGCCGAGGTCGCCCTCCTCACGGCGGCCCGGGCCGTCTCGGCGCCCCTACCGGCTCGCTATACTCGGCCCGGGCTCACGCCTGGGTCTGTGGTTGCCCGGGAGACATCCTCCCGGTAGTCGATGCCAGTCGCAGGCGAAACGACCCACGTAAGGCGACCATTGGTTGCTGAGCATGGTGCGGTTTAGATGTAAGCCCTGCCCCTGCCGGTTCGCCCCGGCCGGGAGAAGGTGCTAAGCCGTCCAGCGGACGGCGACCCCCTCGGCAGGCGAGTGTGGGGTCAAAGACCAGGTCAGCCGGGCGTGAGCCCCAACCACGCGGCGGCGAGGTGACCCGGACCGGACGGTTCGGGGCGAGGAGAGCGGTCGGATGGATCTGGTGATGAAGGGCCGGGGCACCCGGATCACCGACAACGTCCGAAGCGCGGCCGAGCGCAAGCTGTCCCGCCTGGCCCGGCTCCAACCGCGGCTGGTTCGGGTGGAGGTCGAGGTCATCACGGAGCGGAACCCGAGGCTCGGGGGGATCAAGCGGGTGGAGGCGGCCCTGGAGACCCCCCGGAAGACGTTTCGGGCCCACGCGGAGTCGAACGACGTGGATTCGGCCATCGACCAAGTGGCCGAGAAGCTCGAGCGACAGCTCAGGGACCACAACACGAAGCGGCGAACCAAGCTGATCACCGGAGCCAGTCGTCTAAAATCGGCCCAGCGGCCCCGGGAGCGGTCGGGTCGGAGGAGTGACCATGGCGTCCCGGGCGAGATCTCCGGAGTCCCCATGACGCCGAAGCAGAAGGACGAGGCAACCAAGGCGGAAACGCTCCGGGTGATGGTCGTGGACGACCACGCGCTGTTCCGCCGGGGGCTCCAGATGGTCCTTCAGGGGGAGCCCGACCTGGACCTGGTGGGCGAGGCTTCCGACGGCGCGGAGGCGGTGGAGCGATCCCAGGAACTCATGCCGGACGTCATCTTGATGGACGTCCGGATGCCGAAGCGTTCGGGGATCGAGGCCACGACGCAGATCAAGGACCTCCTGCCACACGTGAAGATCCTCATGCTCACCATCTCCGACGAGGAGGCCGACCTGTACGACGCCATCAAGGCCGGCGCCTCCGGGTACCTGCTGAAAGAGATCCCCATCGAGGAGGTGGCCGATGCGATCCGCTCCGTGTGGGCCGGGCAGTCGCGCATCTCGCCCTCCATGGCGTCCAAGCTGCTGAATGAGTTCGCGGCGATGACCAAGGTCACCGGGGACCGCCCCCAGATCCCTGCTCCCCGTCTGACGGACCGGGAGATGGAGGTTCTGAAGTTGGTGGCGAAGGGCAAGAACAACCGGGACATCGCGAAGGACCTGTACATCTCGGAGAACACCGTGAAGAACCACATCCGAAACATCCTGGAGAAGCTCCACCTGCACTCCCGGATGGAAGCCGTCGTCTACGCCGTCCGGGAGAAGCTCCTCGAGATCACCTAGCCCCGCCGGCTTGCTGCTGGCCGTCTCGCTGCGCGAGCCCGCCCCGGCCGGTGGGACGTCGCTCGCGCCAGCTGAGCCGAGGCGACCGTCCTAGCCGGACCCCTCCGCTAGAATCGTTGGCGAGCCCCCCGAACCGCACGAAGGGAACCCGTTGGTCATCGAGAGGATCGGTCAGATCGGCGAAGGCCGGAAGCTGAAGCGGTTGGAGCAGCTGGTCGGCCTCGTCAACACCTTCGAGCCCGAGATCGAGGAGCTCACCGACGACGAGATCCGGGCCAAGACCACCGAGTTCCGCCGGCGCCTGCAAGGCGGCGAGACCCTCGACGACATCCTCCCGGAGGCCTTCGCCTGCGTCCGTGAGGCCGCCCGGAGGACCATCGGCCAGCGCCACTTCGACGTCCAGGTGATGGGGGCGATCGCCCTCCACGAGGGGAAGATCGCCGAGATGAAGACCGGCGAGGGCAAGACCCTGGTGTCGACCATGCCGGGGTATCTGAACGCACTGGCCGGGCGAGGCGTTCACATCGTCACCGTCAACGACTACCTGGCCAAGCGCGACTCGGAGTGGATGGGCCCCATCTACCGCGCACTCGGCGCCACCGTGGGTCTCATCCAGGCCCAGATGACCCCGGCCGAGCGCCGGCCGGCGTACCACGCCGACCTCACGTACGGGACCAACAACGAGTTCGGGTTCGACTACCTCCGCGACAACATGGCCATGCGTCTGGAGGACATGGTCCAGCGGGGACACCACTACGGCATCGTGGACGAGGTGGACTCGATCCTGATCGACGAGGCCCGGACCCCCCTCATCATCAGCGGGATGGTGGCCGACTCGGCCAAGTGGTACCAGACGTTCGCCCGGCTGGTGCCCCGGCTGAAGCGGGACACGGACTACGAGATCGACGAGGCCAAGCGCACCGTGGCCGTGACGGAGGGGGGTGTGGGAAAGGTCGAGGAGTCCCTCAACATCGAGAACCTGTACGAGCACGTCCACACGCCGCTCGTCCACCACCTCCAGAACGCGCTCCGGGCCAAGGAGCTGTACAAGCGCGACGTGGACTACATCGTCACGAACGGCGAGGTGAAGATCGTCGACGAGTTCACCGGCCGGGTCCTGGAGGGCCGGCGGTACTCGGAGGGCCTCCACCAGGCCATCGAGGCAAAGGAGAACGTCCGGATCCAGGAGGAGAACCAGACCCTCGCCACGATCACCATCCAGAACTACTTCAAGATGTACGAGAAGCTCGCCGGCATGACCGGCACGGCGAAGACCCAGCTCGCCGAGTTCCAGCAGGTCTACAAGCTCGACGTCGTCGAGATCCCCACGAACCAGCCCATGATCCGGGCCGACCAGCAGGACCTCATCTACAAGACCGAGGACGCGAAGTGGCAGGCCGTGGTGGAGGACATCGCCGAGCGCCACGGGAACGGCCAGCCCGTGCTGGTCGGCACGGTCTCCATCGAAAAGTCGGAGAGGTTGTCCGGGTACCTGAACCGCCGGGGCATCCCGCACCACGTCCTGAACGCGAAGCAACACGAGAAGGAGGCCATGATCGTGGCCCAGGCCGGCCGGACCGGAACCGTCACCGTGGCCACCAACATGGCCGGCCGGGGCGTCGACATCCTCCTGGGCGGGAACCCCGAGTACCTGGCCCGGCAGGAGATGGCCGCCCGGGAATGGGACAACGACCGCTACCTCCTGTTCGAGATGGCCGAGGAGGAGCGGGCCGCCTACGAGGCCGACTACGCGCCGATCTTCCAGAAGTTCAAGCAGCAGACCGACGCCGAGCACGTGGAGGTCGTGGCCCTGGGCGGCCTGTACGTGCTCGGTACCGAGCGCCACGAGTCCCGCCGGATCGACAACCAGCTCCGGGGCCGGTCCGGCCGCCAGGGCGACCCCGGCGAGTCGATGTTCTACCTGTCGCTGGGGGACGACCTGATGCGGATGTTCGCCTCCGAGCGCGTGTCCTCCATCATGGAGCGGCTGAAGTGGCCGGAGGACGAGCCCATCACCGCGAGGATGGTGACCCGGGCCGTGGAGAGCGCGCAGCGGCAGATCGAGGAGCTGAACTTCGAGCGCCGCAAGAACA
>JBOGVI010000152.1:0-10191 GCA_050692695.1 Actinomycetota bacterium | reverse complement strand
CGGGCCTCGATGCCGGCGCCGACGACTACCTCACGAAGCCGTTCTCGTTCGCCGAGCTCTTGGCTCGGCTGCGGGCCCTGATCCGCCGGGGGACCCCGGAGCGCCCGCCGGTCCTGGCGGTTGGTGACCTCACCCTTGACCCCGCGACCCACCGCGCGGCCCGGGGCGATGCCACCATCGAGCTCACCGCCAAGGAGTTCGCGCTCCTGGAGTTCCTCATGCGACACCCCGGCGAGGTCCTCTCCCGGACGCGGCTGATCGAGCACGTGTGGGACTTCGCCTACGAGGGTGACTCGAACGTGGTTGACGTCTACGTCCGATACCTGCGGGAGAAGGTCGATCGCCCCTTCGGGACAGACTCCATCGAGACCGTCCGCGGCGCGGGCTACCGGCTCAGGGAGGTGCGGGAGGATGCGCCTGCCGATCCGGGCTAGGCTCACCCTCGTCTCCGCAGCCCTCATGGCCGTCGTCCTCGCCGCCTCCGGTGGCTTGCTCTACTTCCGGCTCCGGGCCGATCTCCTGGAGGCCGTGGACGCCGGGCTTCGGTCGAGAGCTGAGGCCCTCCAGGCCAACCTGGAGCGATCACTCGGGCAGGAAGGCGGCCTCGCCGAGCCCAGCGATGCGTTCGCACAGGTCCTGGGGCCCGGCGCGGAGGTCATCGAGTCCTCTCCGGGCATCGAGGCCGGTCCGGTGCTCACCGCGGCCGACCTGGCCGGCCTCGATGAGCCCCGGTTCTTCGCGAGGGACGTCGTGACGGTGGAAGAGCCGGTGCCGGCCCGGCTCCTGGCCGTCCCGGCCTCCGACGGGCGGGTGCTCGTGGTCGGCGCCTCACTTGACGACCAGCGGGAGGCCCTGGCCCGCCTGGGGATCCTCCTCGCGGTCGGTGGCCCCCTCGCCCTGATCCTTGCGAGCGGGGTGGGATGGGTGGTGGCGGGAGCGGCCCTCCGGCCGGTCGAGCGGATGCGGGCCGAGGCCGCGGCCATCTCCGCTTCCGAGCCCGGCCGCCGGCTGCCCACGTCCGGAACGTGGGACGAGGTGGACCGCCTCGGGAAGACCCTGAACGAGATGCTCGAACGGCTGGAACAGGCCCTCCAACGTGAGCGGCGGTTCGTGGACGAGGCCAGCCACGAGCTCCGGACCCCCCTGGCGAACCTCCGGACCGAGTTGGACCTGGCCCTTCGACGGTCTCGCAGCTCGGAGGAGCTCGCGGCGGCGCTCCGAAGCGCCGCCGAAGAGACCGAGCGGCTGGCCCGGCTGGCCGAGAACCTCCTGGTCCTGGCCCGCGCGGACCGGGGGCGGGTCCCTGTGAGGCGCGAGCCGGTGGACCTGGCCGAGCTTGTGGCCCACACGGTCGAGGCCTTCGCTCTCCGCGCGGCGAAGGCCGGGGTGACGATCGAGGCCCGGGTGCCCGAGGGTCTCCGGGCGAGCCTCGATCCACTCCGCATTCGGCAGGCGATCGGGAACCTCCTCGACAACGCCCTCCGCCACACGGCGCCTCGCGGGATCGTCACGGTCGAGGTGGCCCACTCGAACGGATTGCTCTCCCTCGAGGTTCGGGACACAGGCGAAGGGTTCCCGGCCGCGTTCCTCCCGAGCGCCTTCGAGCCGTTTACCCGACCTGATGCCTCCCGGTCCAGGGAGGACGGAGGCACCGGGCTGGGGCTCGCCATCGTCCGGGCCGTGGCCGAGGCGCACGGCGGTGCTGCCGAGGCCCGGAATCGGCCCGCGGGCGGTGCCTCCATCACGCTCCGCATCCCCGATCAGCCCCTCTCATCCTGAGCTCACCGTTCTCTCATCGCTGGGCGGGCATCATGGGCCGTCGAAGCCAGGACCGCACTGGGTTGGTCCGGGCGCAACGAGAGGAGGCACGCCGATGGATCGAAAGACCAGGTGGATCGGCGGCGGGGCGCTGGCCATCGCCGTTATCGGTGGCGGCACCGGGATCGGGGTCGCCGCTTCGAGAGGCGACGACGAGCCGCTCCCCGGTTCGGCCCTGGAGAAGGCCACTGCGGCCGCGCTCGAGCACACGGGCGGCGGGACCGTCATCGAGACCGAGGTGGGTGACGGCGGCGCCGCCTACGGCGTGGAGATCCGCCTCGACGATGGCAGCGTGGTCGAGGTCGGCCTCGACACGAACTTCAACGTCATCGGCCAGGAAGGTGACGACGACCGTTCGGGTCAAGACGACGGACCGAACGACGACTGACGAGAGACAGCATCGACAAGGAGGTCGCGATGAATCGCAAGCTGGCCCGGTTCAGCGTCGCGGTCCTGGTCTCGATGGGGGCATGGCCCGCCGGGGTCGCCGACGCAAGACCGTGCCCGGTTGCGCTCCCTCAGGGCAGCGATCTGGTGACCCTCGACCCGGCCGACTTCGTGGGCCAGATCGACAATCCCTACTGGCCGATGGCGCCGGGCACCAGGTGGATCTACCGGGAGTCCGATCCCCAGGGGAACGCGCAGAAGGTCAAGGTGACCGTCACGACGCGCACGAAGGAGATCCTCGGCATCGACGCCATGGTGGTGCACGACGTGGTGACCGAGCGCGGCCAGCTGGTCGAGAACACGTTCGACTGGTACGCCCAGGACACGTGCGGAAACGTGTGGTATCTGGGCGAGAACACGAAGGAGTACGAGAACGGAGAGGTCGTGACCACGGCCGGATCGTGGGAGGCCGGCGTGGACGGCGCCCAGGCGGGCGTCATCATGCCCGGGGACCCACAGGTCGGCGTAACCTATCGCGAGGAGTACTACGCGGGCGAGGCCGAGGACGCCGGCGAGGTCATGAGCCTCGTCGAGCAGGCCCAGGTTCCGTACGGACACTTCCGTGACGTCCTGCTGATCAAGGAGACGACGCCGCTTCATCGCAGGGTCCTCGAGTACAAGCTCTACGCGAAGGGGATCGGACCGGTCCTGGCCCTTGGCATTTCCGGGGGCTCCGACCGGGAAGAGCTTCTCCGCTTCATCCCGCCCTCCGCATAGCGTCAGCAGCGCCGGCGGGCGACGAGATGCCCGGGTGGCCCGTGATCGGGCCACCCGGGTAACGGAGGACGAGATGCACGGCCACGGAGAGAACGAGACGCGACCAACCGCACCGAAGCGACGACCCGCGGCGACACTGCTCGGCATCGGGTTGGTGGCGGCGCTCGCAGCCGGCGCGTGCATCGGCGAGAGCGGCACGAGCGCATCAACCGGAGGAGGGGGGTCGAAGGAGATCCCCCAGCTCGTCGTAAGCCTGTCCGTCGCCCCGGAGAGCGAGCGGGTCGATCTCGCCGTACCGACGTTCTCGCACCCCACCAACGTCACGAACCCGCTGTTCCCAGTCTCGAGGCAGGAGTCTGTCCTGCTGCTCGGCCGGGTCGACGGCAAGGCGTTTCGGACCGAGGTGACATTGCTGGCCGACACGCGGATCATCGAGTGGCAGGGCCAGCAGGTCGAGACCCTGGTCTCTCAGTACGTCGCGTATCTCGACGAACGCATCCACGAGGTCGCGTACGACTTCTACGCCCAGGCCGACGATGGGTCCGTCTGGTACTTCGGCGAGGACGTGTTCAACTTCAGGGACGGGGCCATCGTGGACACCCACGGAACCTGGATCGCCGGGAAGGACGGTCCGGCGGCCATGATCATGCCCGCCGACCCCAAGGTCGGCGACGTCTACCGACCCGAAAACATCCCCGGCTTCGTGTTCGAGGAGGTCACCGTGACGTCCGTCGACCAGACGCTCGACGGCCCCCTCAGCCCGATCGACGGCGGCTTCGTCATCGAAGAGCTCCATATGGACGGGAGCACCGAGGACAAGAGCTTCGCCCCCGGGTACGGCGAGTTCTACACGGCGGGCGGAGGGGACGTCGAGGCTCTCGCCCTCGCCGTGCCCACTGACGTGCTGTCCGGACCCCCGCCGGCCGAGCTCGTGATCCTGGAGGCCAATGCGACCGCCATCTTCGACGCCGCCCGATCCCCGAACTGGACCGCGGCTTCGGCAACGGTCGAGAGGATGGCCGCCGCCTGGGACCGCTACCGGGCGGGAGAAGTTCCGAAGATGATCGAGCCCAGGATGACCCGAGCTCTCGGCGGGCTGGCCGAAGCCGTCGACGCCCGCGACACCGCGGAGGCCCGCCGGGCAGCGATCGATGTCGCTCGGTGGGGCCTCGACCTCCAGCTCCGCTACCGGCCACCGGCTCAGATCGACCTCGACCGCTTCGACCTCTGGCTCGCGCAGCTCCAGATCGATGCCGCCTCGCGCGACGCGGCCGCTGTCAACGGCGATTTCTTCACCCTCGACTGCATCCGAGATCGGATCCTGCACACCCTGGATGGCGCTGATATCACCCGGCTCAACACCCAGCTCGAGGAACTCGCGAGCGCGGTGGGCGACGAGGATCTCCCGGCGGCGACCGATGCCGCCGCCCGACTCCGAGACACGCTCGGAGGGTTCGAACCCGCGAGTTGACGCCAGTCGGCAGGCATATCTTCACCGCGAAGGGACCTGCGCAGGCGAACCTATGAGCCGGCTGGTTCGTCCACGATGAGAAGAAGCCCGGGAGGTCGGGGCTGAGCGAAGAGGAGCTCACGCGGAACCTGCCGTCGCGGCAGCGGGAGGTCGCGGTGTTCCACTACTTCCTCGACCTCGACGTGGCGGAGGTCGCGAGTCTCCTCGGCGTCCCGGAGGGCACGGTGAAGAGCGCGCTCCACCGGGCGAGGCGGTCGCTCGCCCGAGCCTTGGGGGAGAGCAGGGAGCGGTCGGAGGTGGGCGATGTCGCGGATCGATGAGCGGATCCGCCGGGAGGTTAAGGACCTGGCGCGTCCGGTGGACGTCGACGGCGTGGCCGAGCACGTCATGCGGCGGAAGGCCCGGTGCCGCCTCGTTCACCGGATTCACGTGGCCACGCTTGCCCTGTCCGTTGTGGCCGGAAGCCTGGCGGGCGTGTACGGCCTGCTGCGGGTGTTCGGCCCCCGCGAGGCCACCCCCCTCGGCGACGGCAGCCCCACCCTGAGCGGGCTCACGCCCCCCGAGATGTTCACCCCGACGCTTACCGAATGCCACCCAACCTCCGTGGAAGGCGACATGACGGGCGACGGGGTGCTTGACCTGCTGATCGTGTACTGGCCCTCCGAGACCACGTGCGAGCCGGTGCCGGAAGGAGTCCGCTACCAGGCCAGGGTCGTGACGTCCGCCGGGACGCCGGACGCCGTCGCCCTCTTGCCCCAGGAGCTACCCGAGTGCGAGACGGTCTTCACCGGCTGCAAGGCCTTCGGTGCCCCGGACATCGACGCCGACGGTAGGGCCGAGATGGCCATCGCGATCGCCCCCGGTGGCCCCGCCACGTTCTTCGCGCTGTACCGGTTCGACCCGGACCGCCCCTCCGGCCAGCCGGCGCTGATCCCGTTCACCATCGCGCCCCCCGGCGACCCGTGGCGCGAGGAGTACGGCTGGGGCTTCCCCCCCGGACCGGCGGTGTTCGCGTCGTACGGGTCATCCGCCCACCTCCACTGGGGCACCTGCTGGGAAGAGGATGGGGAGCACCACCTCGTGACGTCCACCGCCCTCCGGACAGAACACGACCCGGATGTCTACGACGTCCACTCCACGGTCTTCCGGGTGGACGGCGTGTCGCTCGAGGTGGTTGGCACGCAGGATCAGCGGGTCAACGGGAAACGGTTCGAGGGCTTCGGCGAGCTGTGCGGGTCCCGGCTCTTCGTCCGGGTCTAGCTTTCGTTCATGTGCAACTCCTCCGAGGGGCGTCCCTTGCGCCGGTGCGACGAGGGCGCCTAGCATCGGGAGCGCACGGGGTCCCGCACAGGGCCAGGGGCAGGAGGGAAGCATGCGAAGAGAGCTGGATGCGTTGCTTCGGTCGCCGATGGAACGGCGCACGCTGCTGAAGTACATGGGCTACTCGGCCGCCCTCGGGGGCGCGGGGATCCTCGCGGCCTGCCGGAGAGCCGTGACCCAGCCGGGCGGCGCGTCCCCAGTGGTCCGCCCGCCGATCGAGGATGAGCCGGGCGTCCTCCGCGTCTACGAGTGGGCGGGATACGAGGCGAAGTGGCTCTGGCGGGACTTCGCGAAACAGGGGTTCGAGGAGCCGAAGTTCGCCTTCTTCACGAACACCGAACAGGCGATCGCGAAGACGGCCGGCGGCTACACGTGGGACCTATCTCATCCTGAGACCGAGTACATCCAGGACTACGTGAACCTCGGCCTGATCCAGCCGTGGGACACGTCACTGATCTCGAACTTCGCTGACCTCAACCCGGTGCTTGAGCGGGCCGGGCAGCTCGACGGGAAGCAGTACGACATCGTCCTCGACTGGGGCTACTCCGGCGTGATCATCCGGACCGACCACGTCGACCCCTCGATCAACTCGTATTCGTACCTCTTCGACGACAAGCTCGAGGGGCACATCTCGTGGTTCGACACGCCCTGGATCCTGATCCAGGCCGGGCTGGTCCTAGGGATCGAGTCCTCCATCTGGGACATGACACCCGAGGACCTCGAGACCTGCAAGAACTACTGCATCAAGAAGTCGAAGAACCTCCACAGCATCTGGGTCGACTTCACGCAGATGTGGGACGACGTTCGTCAGGGGAACGTGTGGGCCGCCTACTCTTGGCCCGACACCTTCGTTGTGCTGAAGGAGGAAGCCCCCGTCCGGTACATCCGCCCCAAGGAGGGCGTCCTGTCCTGGGCCGAAGGGCTGGTCCTGCACACTGAGAGCGAGAACTACCGCCACGCCCACGAGTATGCGGATGCGTGGGCCAGCGTGCCCGTGGGTCAGCGCCTGGTGAGCAGCTGGGGTTACGGCCACGCCAACCTTGGTATCGACCTCAGCCTGATCGATCCGGAGGTCGTGGAGGTCTTCGGCCTCAACGACCCGAAGGGCTCGCTGTCCGAGCCGAGCAGCCTGATCGGCCGGTACCTGCCCAACCGGGACGCCTACAATCGCGCCTGGGACGAGGTGAAGGCGGCCTAGCGCCCGCCGGGCGGGTCGGGCCGCGACCGTGGGTGAGGTGAGTGAGGCGGCGGGGTCCGGGGAGGCCCGCCGCGCCAGGTCCCGGCGACGACTCGCCACCGTTGGCCTCGCGTCGGCCCCGGTCGGCTACCTGTCGCTGTTCTTCCTGATCCCGGTCCTGATGGTGGCCGCCTACAGCGTGGGCATGCTCACGTTGCTGCCACAGGACGATTACCTGTCGCTGCAGCCATGGCGGGACCTCCTGTTCGGTTCGATCTACCTGGACGTCTTCTGGCGGTCGGTCTGGATGGCGCTGGTCGTCTCGGTCGTCTCGGTCGTCCTCGCCTACCCCGTCGCATACTTCCTGGCCCTGGTAGCGGGCCTCCGCAAGTACACACTCCTGCTGGTTATCATCGCGCCGTTCCTCACGAGCTATCTCCTTCGGGTGCTCGCGCTGCGCGTGATCCTCCAGGAGGACGGCGTGGTGAACTCCTTCCTTCGGACCGTGGGCATCCTCGGCCCGGACGAGGCGGTCGCCTGGCTCTTCAACAGTCGGTTCGCCGTGTACTTGGTCCTGGCCTACGTGTGGGTGCCGTTCGTGGCCCTCCCGATCTTCGTCTCGCTGGAGAGCCTGGACCACGCCCTGCTCGAAGCCTCGAACGACCTCGGGGCCAGCCGGTGGCGCACCTTCTGGGCGATCACGTTCCCGCTTTCGCTCCCCGGGGTCATCGCCGCGTTCATCTTCGTGTTCATCCCCACGATCGGGGAGTACGTGACGCCGCTGCTCGTCGGGGGGCCACACAACTTCATGTTCGGCAACGCGATCCAGGGGGCGTTCCTCCAGGGTCTCGACTGGCAGTTCGGGTCGGCGATGTCCATGTTCCTCGTCCTGGCGGTGGTGGTACTGATCGTCCTGTTCGGCCGGTACCTCAACGTGCGAACGGTGACGGAGTGAACGCGGCCGTCTCCACCGGAGGACGCCGGGGCCTGTGGCTCTTCTTCGGATTGCTGGTCGTGTTCCTGTACGCGCCGATCGTCATCCTTATCGTCTTCTCCTTCAACGACCGCTCGTTTGTGTCGTTCCCGTGGGAAGGCTTCACGCTCCGCTGGTACCGGCAGTTCCTCCAGAACTCTTCCCTGCTCTCGGCACTTCGAACGAGCGCGTTCGTGGCGGTGGTCACGGCCGCGGCCACGGTGGCGCTCGCCATCCCCGCCGCCATCGTCCTGGTGCGCCGGCGGTTCTTCGCCAAGGGGCTGGTGTCGGGACTGCTGCTGGCTCCGCTGGTGATCCCGCTCGTCGTGTTCGGGATCTCCCTGCTGATCCTGTTCAACACGCTCGGGATCCCCCTGTCGCCGCTCACGATCGTCGTCGGGCACGTCGTCATCGCCCTGCCGTTCGCGGTCCTCACGCTGGTCCCGCGCCTGGAGAGGATCCCAGTGTGGCTGGAGGAGGCCTCGCGCGACCTGGGCGCCAACGCGGTCACAACGTTTCGGTGGATCACGCTCCCGCTGCTCGCGCCGGCTGTGGTGTCGTCGTTCCTGATCAGCTTCGTGATCTCGTTCGACGAGATCGTAATCGCGTCGTTCATCGCCGGCGACGAGCCGACGTTCCCCCTGTACCTCTTCTCGCAGCTGCGGCTGCCGCGCCAGCTCCCGCAGGTCATCGCGGTGGCGGTCGTCGTGATGATCGTGTCGGCCGTCGTGGTGATCGCCTCGGAGGTCGGCCGGCGGATGGCCGACCGCAGGCTCGAGCGGCAGATCGCAGCGGTCGAACGGGTGGCTGTTGAGTGAATATCTCGAAGGATCGAGGCGATGTTGCGATCGGCCTGGAGGACGTCCGGAAGTCATTCGGCAAGGTCGAGGCGGTGCGGGGGATCTCGCTCGACGTCCGGGAGGGCGAGTTCCTGACCATGCTCGGTCCCTCCGGGTGCGGCAAGACCACCACGATGCGGTTGATCGCCGGGTTCGAGGACCCGGACGGCGGGCGGATCCTCCTGCGTGGCCGGGACGTCGTGGGGATCCCACCGAACAGGCGCGAGGTGAACATGGTGTTCCAGCACTACGCGCTGTTCCCGCACATGACCGTCCAGGAGAACGTCGCCTACGGCCTGAAGCTGAAGAAGGTCCCGCGCGAGCTCCGCCGCCGCATCGTGGACGAGATGCTCGAGATCGTCCGCCTCGAGGGTTTCCAGAGGCGTCGGCCGGCCCAGCTCTCGGGTGGACAGCAGCAGCGGGTCGCCCTGGCTCGGGCCCTCGTGAACAGCCCGGCCGCGCTCCTCCTCGACGAGCCGCTCGGGGCCCTCGACGTGAAGCTCCGCAAGCAGATGCAGCTCGAGCTGAAGCGGATCCAGCTCGAGCTCGGCACGACGTTCGTCTACGTGACGCACGACCAGGAAGAGGCCCTGTCGATGTCCGACCGGATCGCGGTCATCAACCAGGGCCTGATCGAGCAACTGGGGTCGCCGCGCGAGATCTACGAGCGGCCCCAGACGCCGTTCGTGGCCGACTTCGTGGGCGTGCTGAACGCGATGGAGATCCGGGTAGACGAGGTCCGCGACCTCACCGCGCTGATGCGGGTAAGCGGAGGGGAGCGCGTGGAGGTTCCCGTGCCGACCGGCGCGTCCACCGGTCAATGGCTCACGGCCGCGGTTCGGCCCGAGCGCGTTCGGGTGCAACCCGACGGGGCCGCGGACCACGGCAGCGGCTCCCGCCTGGGCGGCGAGATCGCGCTGATCGTCTATCTGGGGACCTTGACGCAGTTCCACGTCGAGACCTCGCTCGGGACCCGGCTGATCGCGCACCGGCTCTCCGACGAGGCGGCAGGCGACGTTCGAGAGGGCCAGAGAGTCGTGCTGACCTGGGACCGCGACGACACGTCGGTCCTGGGCGATGCCGAGACCCCAGCGCACACCTAACGGATGGGGCCGACCCGCCCCGGAGGGCCATCCCGTGATAATGGTGGCGTGAAGGCGGTCATCCGCCAGGTCGACGGCTTCCTCCAACGCCACCGGGCCACAGCCTTCCCCGTGGCCGTGTTCAAGAAGTTCGGCGAGGACGAGGCTGGGAACCTCGCCGCGTTGATCGCGTACTACGGGTTCTTCTCCCTCTTCCCGTTGCTGCTGGTGTTCGTCACGATCCTGGGCCTCGTTCTTCGCGACAACCCGAGCCTGCAACAAAGCATCGTCGACTCTGCCCTCGCCAACTTCCCGGTCATCGGCGCCCAGATCTCGAGGAACGTGCG
>JBOGVI010000151.1:0-3527 GCA_050692695.1 Actinomycetota bacterium | reverse complement strand
CGGGAGGTCATGCGACGGCGCTTGGCCGGTCGCTGAAGCTTCAGCGGCGCTCGCGGAAGAACTCGCGCAGGAGGTCGCCGCACTCCCCGGAAAGGACGCCGGACTCGACCTCGACCGCGTGGTTCAGTCGGGGATCGCGTACCAGGTCGCCGAGGGAGCCGACGAACCCGGCCTTGGGGTCAAGGGCCCCGAACACGAGGCGGTTCACCCGGGCCAGGACGAGCGCGCCCGCGCACATCGCGCAGGGCTCCAGCGTGACGTAGATCGTGCACCCCTCGAGGTGCCACGAGGCCAAGCGATCGGCAGCGGCCCGAAGCGCCAATATCTCGGCGTGCGCCGTGGGGTCCTGCTTCCGCTCGCGGGCGTTCCCGGCTCGTCCTACGACATCGTCGCTCCGGGCCACCACCGCACCGACCGGGACGTCGCCCCAGTACGAGGCCTCCCTGGCCTCATCCAGCGCGAGCCGCATCATCGCCAGGTCCCGATCTTCGGCCATCTCAGTAGGCGTCCATCTCCCGGAGCCGGTCGTCGGAGATCCCGAAGAAGTGCGCCACCTCATGCTCGACGGTGTGGGCGATGACTCGGCGCAGCTCGTCGTCGTCGCGGGCCTGGCGTTCGATCGTGCTGCGGTACAGGGTGATCATGTCCGGTAGAACGCCCGCGTAGCGCCCGTCGCGCTCGGTGAGGGGGATGCCGTGGTACCGGCCGAGCAGGCTCGGCTCGCCGCGCGGCGGACGCTCCTCAACCAGGACCTCGACGTTGTCCAGCCGGGTCAGCACCCATCGAGGAAGGGAGTCCAGGGCTTCGGCTACCAGCTCTTCGAATCGACGTCGGCTCACGCCCCATAGCGTAGCGGCGCGCCGGCTGTCCGAGGCCCGTCCTCCCGCGCGAACCGTTCGCGTAGCCTGTACCGCATGGCCGGGGCGCTTCTCACGGACCTGTACGAGCTCAACATGGCCGCGAGCTACCTCCGACGCGGGATGGACGAGCCGGCCACGTTCAGCCTGTTCGTCCGGAACTTGCCGCCGAACCGGGGGTTCCTGGTGGCGGCGGGCCTCGAGTCCTGCCTGGAGTTCCTGGAGGGGTTCGGCTTCGAGGAGGACGACCTCCGCTATCTGGCCGGCGAGCTCGACTATGACGAAGACACCATCGAGCGGTTCGGGGGCCTCCGGTTCGCCGGCGACGTGTGGGCAGTGCCGGAGGGGCGGATCGTGTTCGCTGACGAGCCGATCGTGGAGGTCACCGCGCCCATCGCCGTGGCCCAGCTCGTCGAGACCTACCTGCTGAACCAGATCACGTTCCAGACGACCATCGCGTCCAAGGCCGCCCGGTGCCGACTCGCCGCGAGGGATCGGGACGTCGTGGACTTCGCCTTCCGGCGGTCGCAGGGGACCGACGCCGCCATAGCGGTGGCCCGGACCACGGCCATGGTCGGGTTCGCGGCCACCAGCAATGTCGAGGCCGCACGCCGGTTCGGCCTGCGGGTGGCCGGCACCATGGCCCATTCGTACATCCAGTCCTTCCCCACCGAGGCCGACGCGTTCCGGGCCTTCGCCCAAGACTTTCCGGACCGCACCACGTTCCTGGTGGACACCTACGACACGCTGAACGGTGTGCGGACGGCCATCGAGGTCATCCGGGAGCTCCGCTTGACCGAGCACCTCGGCATCCGCCTGGACAGCGGGGACCTCGAGGACCTGTCCCGGGAGGCCCGCACGATCCTCGACCAGGCGGGGTTGCCGCACGTACGGATCTTCGCCAGCGGCGGTCTCGACGAGACGGACGTGGACCGGCTGGTCAGAGTCGGCGCGCCGATCGATGCCTTCGGGGTGGGAACCCGGGTGGGGGTCTCGGCCGACGCGCCGTACCTCGACTCGGTATACAAGCTCGTGGAGTACGACGGCCGGCCGGTGCTCAAGCTCTCCGAGGCGAAAGCTACGGAGCCCGGCCGCAAGCAAGTGTTCAGGGGGGACGGCGGCGACGTGATCGGGCTGCGGGACGAGCTCCCGGCGCCAGGGACCGAACCGCTGCTCGTCCCGGTGATGGTGGGGGGGAGGCGAACCGGTCCCCCGCGCACTCTCGAGACCGCCAAGCGGCTCTTCCAGGCCGACCTGGTCCGGGTGCCGGAGAGTGCCAAGCGCGTGGAGGACCCCGAGCCCGTTCAGCCGCCGTTCTCGGAGGCCCTCAAGCAGCTGACCGAAGAGACGCGGGCCGAAGCCCTCCGCAGGGCGGGCGCGTCTCTCTAGGAAAGCGGCTCCATATTGCTGCCGTGTCCATTCGCGGTGCGCACTTCACCAGGCGTAGGCCTCGGGGGCCGGGCCCCCCGGACCCGGGAAGAGCCGGTCCAAGCTGCGCATGGTGTCCTTGTCGAGCCGCAGCTCCAGCGAGTGGAGTGACCCATCGAGCTGCTCCACGGTCCGGGGCCCGATGATCGGCGCCGTGACCACCGGGTTCGCCAGGATCCAGGCCAGTGCCACGTCGGCCGGGCGCTCGCCGATGTCGGCACAGAGCTTCTCGTAGTCCTCGATCCGGTCCCGATTCTCCTCAAACTCACGCTGGACGTCCCGGTCGGCCCGGCGGCCCTCCGAGAGCTTCTGGAGCACGCCGCCCAGCAACCCACCGGCGAGTGGGCTCCACGGGATCACGCCCATGCCGTACCCCTCGCACGCCGGTAACACCTCGAGCTCGCTGGTCCGCTGGTTCAGGTTGTAGAGACATTGCTCGGAGACCAGACCCAGGAAGTCGCGAGCCTTCGCCGTCTCGTTCGCCCGCGCGATGTGCCAGCCGGCGAAGTTGCTGCTGCCCACGTACAGCACCTTGCCCTGCTGGACGAGCACCTCCATGGCCTGCCAGATCTCATCCCACGTCGCCTCGCGGTAGATGTGGTGCATCTGGTACAGGTCGATGTGGTCGGTCTGGAGCCGCCGGAGGCTCTCGTCGCAGGCGCGACGGATGTGGAGGGCGGAGAGGCGCGATTCGTTCGGCCAGCCGCCCATCTCGCCGTAGACCTTGGTGGCGAGGACGACCTTCTCGCGACGGCCGCCGCCCTTCGCGAACCAGTTCCCCACGATCGTCTCGGTCGTGCCGCGGCCCTTGTTCCGCCCGTACACGTTGGCGGTGTCGAAGAAGTTCAGGCCGTGCTCCAGGGCGCGGTCCATGATGGCGTGGGAGTCTTCCTCTGACGTCAGGGGACCGAAGTTCATCGTTCCCAGACAGAGCCGGCTGACCACGAGCCCCAGCCGTCCGAGGTGCGTGTACTCCATAGGGACCTCCCGTCGTCGTCCCCCGATTTCACCAGATTCGTCAAGAACAGGGGGCGCCCGCGGGCGTCGCCGTCCTAGGTCGAGGGTCCCATCCAGAGAGCCGATTTACCTACGAACGGCACATTGACCGCCGACGGGCCAATCCCTAGCGTGAACCTCGCCTGCTTCGTATGGCGCGACGGGAGGGAGGTTCGAGACGAAGCGCATCCTCGCGTTCCTGCTAACAACGGGACTCACGCTTGTGCTCTCGGCAAGCGGAGCGTC
>JBOGVI010000150.1:0-3677 GCA_050692695.1 Actinomycetota bacterium | reverse complement strand
GTCCTGGCGGAGCTGTCTGAGCACCTCGTCACCCGGGATATCCGGGAGATGGAGGTCGAGCAGGATGAGGTCGGGGCCATTCTCGCGGGCCAACTCCAGCCCGAGCCTCCCTTGCATCGCGGACATCAGCCTGAACTGGGGACGGCCGGCGAAGACCCGCTCGATGAGCTTGAGGTTGGAGAGGTTGTCTTCGATGTACAGGATCGATCGGGTCAGGACCTCGTCCCCGCCGGCGTCGTCACCCGCCTCCCCCTCGCGTCGATAGCGCTGGAGTGGGGCCTCGGTGAGCCGTAGTTCGACGGTGAAGACGCTGCCGGAACCGGCCTCGCTCTCGGCCTCGATCGATCCGCCCATGGCCTCGACCAGGGCCTTGCTGAGTGCCAGGCCAAGGCCCGTCCCTTCCACGGTGGTCGTCTCGGCGCCGAGGCGGTCGAACGGAGCGAACAGCCGCTCCATCACCTCTGTGGGGATGCCGATGCCGGTGTCGGCGATCCTGATCCGCAGCCTGTCGGGGGGCGATCGCTCCCAGGTGACGGCGACCTCTCCCCCCTCCCGGTTGTACTTGACCCCGTTGGCGAGGAGGTTGAGCAGCACCTGCTTGAGACGCTGACGATCAGCCAGGACGTGGAGTCCGTTGGCGTCCTCCACCCGAACCCGAAGCCCGCGCTGCGCGGCCAGAGGCTGGATCAGGTCGGCCACCTCGTTGAGCGCCTCGGTGACCGATACGGCCTCCGGTGAGAGCTGGAGCCGTCCCGTCGCGATCCGGGTGATGTCGAGCACCTCGTCGATCAGGCCGAGCAGGTGCTGCCCGCCGCGCAGGATCTGCCTCACGCTTTCGCGCTGTTCCGCCGCGAGGGAATCCATCTCCAAGAGTTGTGCGAACCCGAGCACGGCGTTCAGTGGCGTCCGAAGCTCGTGGCTCATCCGGGACAGGAACTCGTCCTTGGCTCGGTTCGCCTGCTCTGCCTCGTCC
The DNA here is from genome assembly GCA_050692695.1 of Actinomycetota bacterium. Taxonomy (GTDB): domain Bacteria; phylum Actinomycetota; class UBA4738; order UBA4738; family HRBIN12; genus AC-69. The sequence goes on along the minus strand of JBOGVI010000150.1, from coordinate 2,704 downwards.
TTGGCCCGGCGCAGCTGCTCCTCCGCGAGCCGCCGCTCGGTGATGTCCTCCGAGATGCCCAGCAGATAGGCCGGCTGCCCCTCTTCGTCCAGGATCGGGATCTTCTTCGTATGCAAGACGCGCGGGCCTTTCGACTTCGTTTCGATGGGTTCCTCGGGGATGTCGACGAGCTGCCTGCCCTCCAGCACCTGGCGATCCTTCGCGGTGAAGAAGTCGGCCTCATCCTTCGGGAAGAAGTCGTAGTCGTTCCGCCCGATGAGCTCCGCTCTCGGATACCCCAGGAGTTCCTCGCCCGCCTTGTTGAAACGGACGAAGCGCAGGTCCTCGGCGGACTTCACGAAGACCATGTTGGGGATGTTCTCGACGATGGAATCGAGGAAGGCCTGTGTGTGCCGAACCTCCTCCTCGGCTTGCTTTCGGTCGGTGATGTCGAGGGCCACCATCATCCCGGCGATGACGTCACCGCTCTCGGACTCGACCGGCACGAGTTGTACGAGGAAGGTGCGATCCCCGAAATGCCGTTCCGTGGTGGTGCTCTCGCCGCGCAGCGCCGCCCGGTACGCGGGCTCGGCGGTCCGCACCGTCTCCGGCGACACCTCCCCCCACGCCTCCCAAATGGTCTTGCCCTGTAGCCCCTCCTTCGAGAAGCCGAGCGTCTGGAGTGCTTTCCCCTCGATCAACACGTATCGCAGGTCGTGGTCGAAGAGCGCCACCGCGCCGTTGGGGAAGTTCTGGATCAGTGCCCGGATGCGCGCCTCGCTCTCGCCAAGCGCCGCCTGCCGTTCGGCAAGGAGCCCTTCAGCGCGCTCAAGCGCCATCCCCACCAGGCCGACCTCGTCTCGCCCGGCCGCCCGGTCGAGGAGAGGGAGTCCTTCGGCCAACCTGCCCGCGTCCTCCTCGTTCCGGCGGACGCGGCGTGCGACGCCGCTCGTGAAGAGCAGCATCGCCAACGTTCCGGCGAGAAAGGCTGCGAACACCCCGACCCCGAGGCCCCCGAGCGGCAGGAGGGCAACGAGCACGACGAGGGGGATCATCGCGACGATGACCCCCTTGGTCTTGAGCGATCGGTCGGCCCAGGCGGATCCGAGCCGTCCGGCTCTCTTCGGGCTCATGGCCCTCCCACGATCTTCTCCGCTGCCCATCCAGGTCTGCCCCCGGATCCTCAGTGGGTGTATCGGGCACTTCATCTAGCCGCTGAACCCTTAGTAAAGGAGGCACGCCGACCGGTCGATGAATCCCTCACGGAGGGAAACTGGGGATGTGGGGCGACGCGTGGGAGGCCGGTTCGCGCATCCTCGTCGTGGACGACGAGGAAGCCAACGTCCGCCTGCTGGAGCGGGCCCTGGGGGAAGCCGGGTATCGGAACGTCCACGGCACGACCGACCCTCGCCAAGTCTCGAACCTCGTCGCTGAGTTCAAGCCCGATCTGATCCTCCTCGACCTGCTGATGCCTCACGTCGACGGGTTCGAGGTCATGCGATCGCTGGAGCTGTTGCTGCCCGGGGGCTCGTACATCCCGGTCCTCGTTCTCACGGGGGACGCAACCCGTGAGACGAGGCAGCGGGCTCTGGCATCCGGGGCGAACGACTTCCTCACGAAGCCGTTCGACATCGACGAGGCCCTGCTCCGGATCCGGAACATGCTGGAGATCAAGCTTCTCCACGAGCAGCTCCGCGACAAGAACGAGGCGCTCGAGCACCACGTGCGGACCCGAACCCGGGAGCTCGAAGAGGCCCAGATCGAGACCTTCGAGCGCCTCGCCCTGGCCGCCGAGTACCGGGACGAGCCCACGGGCCAGCACACCCGGCGCGTAGGGCGTACCGCGGCGCTCGTCGCCGGCCAGCTGGGGCTGCCGGTCGGCACGCGGGACCTCATCCATCGAGCGGCCGGACTGCACGACGTCGGCAAGATCGGTGTGCCCGACAGCATCTTGCTGGCGGAGCGAGGGCTGACACCGGAGGAGTTCGATGTGGTCAAGACCCATACGGCCATCGGGGCCAGGATCCTGTCCGGGAGCAGGTCGCCGCTCATCCAGATGGCCGAGGAGATTGCCCTGACCCACCACGAGCGTTGGGACGGGGCCGGCTACGGGGGGCTGATCGGAAACGCCATTCCGATCTCGGGGCGGATCACGGCGGTGGCGGACGTGTTCGACGCACTCACCCACGAGCGTCCCTACAAGCCAGCCTGGAGCGTGGAGGCGGCCATCGCGTACATCGAAGGTGAGCGGGGCGGCCACTTCGACCCGGACGTCGTCGACGCCTTCCTCCACATCCAGGAAGAGGTGAGCATGCTCTCGCTCGATCGCGGGAGCGCCGTGTGAAGGCGGACGCCCAGGGCACAAGGAGCCATCCCGGCACCGCGGAGACTCCCGTTCGCGCCCTCGTGGTGGAGGACGCCCGGGAGTTCCGCGAGCTGGTCGTGGAGCAACTCACCGAAGAGGGCTTCCGGGTAGAGACCGCCGCGGACGGTCGGACGGCGGTGGAGCTCGCCCGAACCCTCCAGCCGGACGTGATCGTCCTGGACCTCGGACTGCCAGACATGGACGGCGTGGAGGTGTGCCGGCAGGTCCGAACGTTCAGCGAGGCCTACGTCGTGATCCTGACGTTCCGGGACGACGAGATCGACAAGCTGGTCGGGCTGTCCGTCGGGGCGGACGACTACATGACCAAGCCCTTCTCCCCTCGCGAGCTCGTGGCGCGGA
>JBOGVI010000149.1:0-40442 GCA_050692695.1 Actinomycetota bacterium | reverse complement strand
GATCTCGTCGAACAGGACCACGCTGAAGGGCTTGCGCCGCACCGCCTCGGTGAGCTGGCCGCCCTCCTCGTACCCGACGTAGCCGGGCGGGGACCCGATCAGGCGCGAGACCGTGTGCTTCTCCATGTACTCCGACATGTCGAGCTGGACGAGTGCGTCCTCGTCGCCGAACAGGAACTCGGCCAGGGCCTTGGACAGCTCGGTCTTCCCCACACCCGAGGGGCCCAGGAAGATGAACGAGCCCGAGGGCCGCTTGGGGTCTTTCAGACCGGCCCGGGTCCGCCGGATGGCCCTGGACACCGCCTTGATCGAGTCGTCCTGGCTGATGATCCGCCTGTGGAGCTCCTCCTCCATGCGGAGGAGCTTCTCCGTCTCCTCCTCCGTGAGCTTGAACACGGGGATGCCGGTCCAGGAGGACAGGACCTCGGCGATCTCCTCCTCGTCCACCTCCGAGAGGATGTCCATCTCGCCCGACTTCCACTCGCGCTCGCGCCGCTCCCGCTCCTGGCGGAGCTGGTTCTCCTCGTCCCTGAGTCCCGCGGCCCGCTCGAAGTCCTGGGCGTCGATGGCCGACTCCTTGCGGAGGCGAACCTCAGCGATCTTCTCGTCGACCTCCCGGACGTTCGGCGGCGCCGTCATCCGGCGGATCCGCATGCGCGAACCGGCCTCGTCGATGAGGTCGATGGCCTTGTCCGGCAGGTACCGGTCCGAGATGTACCGGTCCGACAGGTTGGCCGCGGCCACCAGGGCGTCGTCCGTGAAGGAGACGCGGTGGTGGGCCTCGTACCGGTCCCTGAGCCCCTTCAGGATCTCGATGGTGTGCGCGACTGTGGGCTCCTCGACGGAGATGGGCTGGAACCGCCGCTCCAGGGCGGCGTCCTTCTCCAGGTGCTTGCGGTACTCGTCGCGCGTGGTCGCCCCGATGGTCTGGAGCTCGCCCCGGGCGAGCATGGGCTTCAGGATGCTGGCCGCGTCGATGGCACCCTCGGCGGCGCCCGCCCCGACCAGGGTGTGCAGCTCGTCGATGAACAGGACGATGTCGCCCCGGGTGCGGATCTCCTTCAGGACCTTCTTCAGCCGCTCCTCGAAGTCGCCGCGGTACCGCGACCCGGCCACCAGGGCGCCGAGGTCCAGCGTGTAGATCTGCTTGCCCTTCAAGGTCTCGGGGACCTCGCCCTTCACGATGTCCTGGGCCAGGCCCTCCACGATGGCGGTCTTGCCCACGCCGGGCTCGCCGATCAGGACGGGGTTGTTCTTGGTCCGGCGGGATAGAACCTGCATGACCCGCTCGATCTCCTTCTCGCGACCGATGACGGGGTCGAGCTTCAGCTCGCGCGCCAGCTGCGTGAGGTTCCTCCCGAACTGATCGAGAACCATAGAGCCCTGGCCCTGGCCTGCCGGCTCCCCGGGGGCCTGTTCCTTGCCGCCCGTGTACCCGGAGAGAAGCTGGATGACCGTCTGGCGGACCCGGTTGAGGTCGGCCCCGAGCTTCTGGAGGACCTGAGCCGCGACGCCCTCGCCCTCTCGGATCAGGCCGAGCAGGATGTGCTCGGTGCCGATGTAGTTGTGCCCCAGCTGGAGGGCCTCGCGGAGCGAGAGCTCCAGGACCTTCTTGGCCCGCGGCGTGAACGGGATGTGGCCCGTCGGCGCGGCCTGGCCCTGGCCGATGATCTCCTCCACCTGCTGGCGGACGGCCTCGAGCGAGATGTTCAGCGACTCCAGGGCCTTGGCGGCGACCCCCTCGCCCTCGTGGATCAGCCCGAGCAGGATGTGCTCGGTGCCTATGTAGTTGTGGTTCAGCATCCTCGCTTCTTCCTGAGCGAGGACCACGACCCGCCTGGCCCGGTCGGTGAAGCGTTCGAACATGTCAGCGTCCTCCGGGCCTGGGCCCGTCTATCGATGTGCCCCGGGGATCACCGGACTCCGTCCTACCCCCGAGGCATGTCGGGCACCCCCAGGCGCCCTCTGCGCGCCTCCGAGCGCCCCACGAGGGCAAGTATACCCCTCCCCCCTGATACGCCCGAAAGTCCACGTTCACACCCTACCCGTCCAAACCACGCCTTCCATAGGGTTATTCGGAACGCGAGGCCCCCGGGATGAGCCCTACGGCCGGCGACCCCATCACCCGCCGAGGCTACCCAAGTTCCCCCGAACGGCCCGTTTACGGTATCCCGACCCTCGGGCAGGATTCTTGTCGCGAGACCACAAGCGCCTTCCCCCTGGTCTTCCCCGTTAGGAGACGATGACGTTGCGGGTGCTAGTCGTCGACGACCACCCGGCGTTTCGCCGGGCACTCTCGTCCGCCCTGAGGATGGTGGGGAGCATCGAGGTGGCCGGGGAGGCCAGCGGGGGAGTGGCCGCCACCGAACAGGCCAGGACCCTCCACCCCGACCTGGTGATCATGGACCTCTCCATGCCCGACCTGGACGGGATCGAGGCCATGCGGCAGATCCACAGGTCCCGGCCGGACCTGCCCGTGGTGATCCTGACGGCCCATGCCGACCCGGGGGTGGAGCGGGAGGCCTTCCTGGCGGGGGCCTCCGGGTTCCTGGCCAAGGGTGTGACCCTGGAGGATCTGGTGATCGTGCTCCACGAGGCCGCGGTCACCGCCGAAGACGCACCGGGCTGAACACGCGGCTCAGTCGTCCCGGCCCTCTTCGGGCCGGAGGTGGGGGAACAGGATCACGTCCCGGATCGAGGGGACGTCGGCCAAGATCATCAGGAGCCGGTCCACGCCGAGGCCCAGCCCACCGGCCGGCGGCATCCCGTGCTCCAGAGCCAGCAGGAAGTCCTCGTCCACCGGATGGGTCTCCTCCTCGCCCTTCCGCCGGGCCTCGGCTTGGATCTCGAAGCTCGCCCGTTGCTCGTCGGGGTCGGACAACTCGGAGTAGGCCGGGATGATCTCCATCCCCGCCATGACCAGGTCGTAGTGCTCGACGACCCCCGGCTCCGAGCGGTGGGGTCGGGCGAGCGGCGACACCTCCCGCGGGAAGTCGAGCACGAACGTCGGGTTCCACAGATCGTGCTCCACGAGCTTCTCGAACAGCTCGAGGACGATCTTGCCCGGGCCCCAGGTCGGGTGGACGTCGATGCGGTGACGCTCGGCGATCCTCCCAAGGTCTGGGCGGTCAAGCGTGATCTCTTCGCCCGTCGCCTCCGACACCGAGCCGAGCACCGTGACTCGGGGCCAATCTCCCTCCAGGTCCATCTCGCGGCTCTGGTAGGCGAACCTGAGCGAGCCCCGCACGGCCTGGGCCGCCGCGCGCACCAGCCCCCTGCCAAGCTCCATCATCGTCTCGTAGTCGGCGTAGGCCTGGTACACCTCGAGCATCGTGAACTCGGGGTTGTGGTCCCGGTCGATCCCCTCGTTCCGGAAGTTCCGGCCGATCTCGTAGACGCGTTCCAGCCCTCCGATCAGGAGCCGCTTCAGGTACAGCTCCAGGGCGATCCGCAGGTTCAGGTCGACGTCCAGCGCCCGGTGGTGCGTGACGAACGGCCGGGCGATGGCTCCCCCAGCCGTCCCGTGAAGGACCGGCGTCTCCACCTCGACGAACCCCCGCCCGTCGAGGTGCGTACGGAAGGCGTTCAGGGTCTTGGCCCGAGCCTCGACGATCCCCCGGGAGTCGAGGTCCGTGGCGAGCTGGAGGTACCGCCGGCGTTGCTGGAGGTCCGGGTCGCGAAGGCCGTGCCACTTCTCCGGCCACGGTCGCAGGGCCTTCGACAGGATCGCGAGCCGCTGCACGAAGAGCGACAGCTCGCCCTTCTTCGTGGTCCCCACACGGCCGATGGCTCCGACGATGTCCCCCAGGTCGACCTCGTCCAGGAGCTGGAACACGGCCGGCTCCGCGTCTCGCTGGTTGCACACCAACTGGATGTCGGCGGATCGGTCCCGGATCACGAGGAACTTCAGCTTGCCCATGTCCCGCTTGAGGACGATCCGCCCGGCCACCGTGCGCACGTCGGGACGGAGCTCGCCGGGGCCGAGAGCCGCGAACTCCTCGCGGACGCCCTCGATGCGGTGGGGCTCGCGGACACCGAGCACGGATTCGAGGTTCAGGGCGAAGGGCTCGATCCCCTTGCCTCGCAGCCGTTCCAGGCTCTCCCGCCGCGCTCGGAGGACCTCCCGTTCTCGGAACCCCTCCTCACTCATCCGGATTGTCGAGGGGTCCGCTCGCCACCCCTCCCCGGCTGGTGCGCCTCGGCGCGAGCTCCCCCCTCGAGCTCCCCGGGTGGCCCGACGTTCCTCTCGAAGACCAGTCGAAGCCCCTCGAGCGTCAGCCACTCGTCATGGTGATCGACGTTCCGGCAGGAGGGGACGACGACCGGGGCCAGGCCGCCGGTCGCAACCACCGTGGCCGACTCGCCCAGGTCGGCCGTCATCCGTTCGACGATCCCGTCGGTCTCGGCTGCGGCGCCGAACACCAGGCCCGACTGGATCGCCTCCACCGTGTTCTTGCCCACCACCGATTTCGGCGGCTGCAGCTCGACCTGGGGCAGGCGGGCCGTGGCCGACGAAAGCGCTTCGTTCGAGACCTGCACGCCGGGGGCGATGGCGCCGCCCAGGAACTCGCCCTTCGCCGAGACGGCATCGAAGGTCGTGGCGGTGCCGAAGTCGATCACGATGCAGGGCCCGCCGTACCGGTCGTAGGCGGCCAGCGCGTTCACGATCCGGTCGGCCCCCACCTCTCGAGGGTTGTCGGTGAGGATGGGGATGCCGGTCCGGGTGCCGGGCTCGACCACAACCGCCGGGAAGCTGAAGTACCGCTCGGTCATCTCGCGGAGGGCTCTGGTGGAGGTGGGGACCACCGAGGCGATCACGACCCCGGTGATCTGCCGGGAGAACGACAGGTCGTGCTGCTCGAGGAACCCGCCGAAGATGACCGCCAGCTCGTCGGCGGTGCGTTCCGGCTGCGTGGACATGCGCCATGACCACTTGAGCTCGGAGCCGCCGAAGACCCCGAGGACCGTGTTCGTGTTTCCGACGTTGATCGCGAGCAGCACGTGCCCGTCACCTCCACCGCGAGTCGGCCCATTCTCGCCCACCAAGGGGCTTGCGACACGCTGGCCTCGCGGCTGCGGCCTCGCCACACACGGTGCCGCTCGCGTCAGAGCACTGGGAGCAGGAGGCTGTCGATGAGTCGGGTGTCGCCGAACCGGGCGGCCACCAGGGCCTTGGCCGGTCGGGTGATCTCTGCGACGTCCTGGAAGGTCTCCTCGTCAACGACGGCCGCGTAGTCCAAGCGCGCCTCGCGGGTCGCGCCGATCTCCCGGGCCATCGCAGCAACCAGCTTCGCCGCGTCCCGCTCGCCGGATCGGGCCATCTGGGCAGCCTCGGAAAGCGCGAGGAACAGGCAACCGGCGGCGTCCCGCTGCCCGGGGGTGAGGTAAGCGTTGCGGGACGACATGGCCAGGCCGCTGGGCTCCCGGACGATGGGACATCCCACCACCTCGACCGGGTAGGCGAGGTCGAGCACCATCCGCCGGATCACCGCGAGCTGCTGCGCGTCCTTCTCGCCGAAGTAGGCCCGGGACGGACCGATCACGTGCAACAACTTGGCCACAACGGTGGCGACTCCACGGAAATGTCCGAGCCGGCTGGCGCCCTCCAGCCGCTCGCCGAGCGGGCCGGGGTCGACCGTCACCTCGGGCTCTCCGCCCGGGTACATCTCCTCGACGCTCGGGGCGAACACCATGTCGACGCCGAGCTCCTCGGCCGCGGCCAGGTCTCGATCCTCGTCCCGAGGGTACCGGGCGAGATCCTCGCCCGGCCCGAACTGGAGCGGGTTCACGAAGATCGAGACCACCACCGAGTCTCGTTCCCCACGAGCCCTGCGGATCAACGAGAGGTGGCCTTCGTGGAACGCCCCCATCGTCGGGATGAAACCCACGCTTCGTCCGGCCGAACGTGCTGCGTCGCAGGCCTTTCGGGCCTCGGCGACCGTGCGGGTCACCTCCACCGGGCCAGCACCTCCTGCACGGCCGCGCGCTCCTCCGGTGAGAGGCGCCCGGAGCGTTCCGCGAGATCGAGGGCCACGTCGGCCATCACCACGTACGGAAGGACTGCCGCAGGGGCATGCTTCGCCAAAGCCTCCAGGTTCTTCGCCACGGTTCCCACGTCTCCCCGCACGGCGGGACCCGTGAGCGCGAGCGCCGGTCCCATGTTGGCGATGTTCTCCAAGGTGGCCCGCTGGAGCGGCATGAACAGTTCGACTGGTTGATCCAGCCCAGCTTCCTGGAACAGCTCTTCGGCCAGGGCGGTCGTGGCCACCAGGTAGTTGGAAGCGAACACGGCCGCCGCGTGGTACAGCGGCTTGGCCTCGTCGGCCAACCTGAAGGGCCGCGCGTCGATCGACCGGGCAACACGCTCCCCCAGTACGAAGCCCTCCTCCCTGTGCGCCGTGATCGCCATCCCGCTTCCGGGGATTCGCGCAAGCGCCGCTTCCACGCTTGGAAACGTTTGCAGAGGATGGAGACTGAGGATCCCCGCACCAGAATCAGACGCTGCCGCGAGAGCCTCGAGACCGGTGGCGCCGGAGACGTGCGCTACCCACTGGCCCTCGCGGAAGCACCCCGCCGCCGCCATCTCGGCACACAAGGAGGCTATGACGTCGTCCGGGGTACAGATCAGGACCAGCTCAGCCATGGAGGCGGCTTCTTCGGACGAAACCGGAGACATGCCGAGGTAGCGATCGGCCCGCTCGATCGTAGCCTGCCGACCAGAGATCGCGACGATCGCATACGTCTCGGGATAGCTGGCACCCGTGAGCAGCTCCGCCAGGGCAGTCCCCACTCGACCGGCGCCGATCACCGCCACGTTCATGGCCGCGAGTATCCCAACTAGGGAAGCCGAGCCATACGCTTGACGCCGGCGGTCACCCCGGGACCTCGAGCGGGGGGGCGAAGGGGCGTACTCCCAGCACGGCCCCGGGTCCCAGCCGAATCGTGGAGAGGCGCCTCCCCCCCGGCAGCACGGGGTCCGCGCCGAGCTCGATGAGAGGTACCAGCACGAAACCCCGCTGGTGCATCCGGGGATGTGGCACGGTAAGGTCCGGGTCGTCGACCTCCTCCTCGTCGTAGGTCAGCACGTCGATGTCGATGGTCCGTGGGCCCCACCGCTCGTCCCGAACCCGCCCAAATCCCCGTTCGACCTCCATGCACACGTTCAGGAGCTCGCGCGGTGACACGCTGGTCTCCACTTCGACGACCGCGTTCAGGTAATCGGGCTGGGGCGGGCCGCCCACCGGGTCGGTCTCGTACACGCGCGAGGACCGGACGACCTTCAGACCCGGTTGCGCCGCAAGGAGCTCCACGGCGCGCTGGAGGTTCGCCAGACGATCACCGAGGTTTGACCCGAGCCCCAGGTACGCGGTGGTCCCCATGGCGCCCCGAGGTCAGCCATCCGATTGGACGGTGGCCGCGGCCGCGACCCCTTGTAACTCGTTCGAACGCGCAGCGGTCGGCTTGTGGACGATGGCCGTGGCGCGCACGACGCCGTCGCGATGTGCCACGGCCCGGGCCACCGCTGCGGCCAGCGACTCCAACAGGTCGAAGGACTCGCTCGCCACCACACCGCGCGCGGTCTGCACGAGCTTCCGGTAGTCGGCCGTCCCTCCGATCCGGTCGCCGGTGACCTCCACTTCGACGTCGAGGTCGACCACGAAGTCCTGGGGCCGGTCCTTCTCGCCGGGGTTCGCCCCGTGGCGTCCGGCGGCCGTGATGCCCGTCAGGAACAGCCTCGACGTCGTCACGCCCCCTCCCCTACCGGTCGGGCGGGCGCCGCTCCAAGCTGATCGGCACGGCCCCCGGCTCGCCGTGCGAGTGCGGCCGGCCCAGGTACCTGGACCGAAGATAGTCGAACATGAGCGGCCCGATGGTCTCCGGGGCGTCCTCGGGGAGCAGGTGAGAGCAGCCGGGGAGGAGCGCCAGGCTGGAGGTGAGGATGGCCTCGTTCAGGCGCTCGGCCACCTTAGCTGGGAAGTAGGGATCGGTCTCACCCCACAGGATGAGGGTGGGGCACGTGAGCTTCCCGAGGTCCTCCTCCCTCCCGGCCAGGCCGAGCCCGTCTGCCGCACCGATCCCACGGAAGAAGGAGCGCACGCCCCGTTCGCCCAGGAACGGCCGAACGTACTCGGCGCGGACCTCGTCGGTACGGCGCTCCGGATGCTCGATCGCCTCATCGAGGAACGCCTCGAACGCCGTCCGGACGACGTCCTCGGTGCGCTCGTACTTTGGGAGGCGTTGCAGGCGTCTCGTTCCTTCGCCGGGCCACGCGTCGAACGCGACCGAATCGATCAGCACCAGTGCCTCCACTCCTCCCTCGAGCGCAAGGAGTTGAGCGATGCCACCGCCGTGGCCATGGCCGACCGCGGCCAACCGGTCGATGCCGAGTTCCATGAGAAGCTCCCGGACGTACCCGGCCTGGGCCCGGATGTGGAGGTCGGCGTCCTCCGACCGGCCGGAGTCGCCGCAGCCGAGCAGGTCCGGGGCGACCACGTACGTCCACGGCGCGAACAGCGGCACGAACTCCCGCCACAGGAAAGAGGACGTCGGGAACCCGTGCAGGAAGACGATCGGTGGGTTCTGAGCGTCGCCCTCCTCGACGTAAGCGATCTCGCCGGCGGAGACGCGGACCCGTCTCTTCTCGAGGTCGGTCACCGCCGCCCGGCCCGCGCGATCGCGTCGACCACCCGGACCACGCGGACCATCTCCTTCACGTCGTGCACGCGCACGATGCGCGCGCCCCGGGCGACGAGCCAGGCCACAGCGCCGGCCGTCCCCTCGACCCGCTGGTCGTCGGGGAGGTCGAGCAGCGTCCCGATGAACCGCTTGCGGGATGGGCCGACGAGGACCGGCCGGCCCAGGTCGAGCAGCGCGTCCAGGTGGTGCATCAGCGTGAGGTTGTGCTGGAGGTCCTTGCCGAAACCGATGCCGGGGTCGATGCACAGGCACTCAGGCTCGATGCCGGCGAACGCCGCCGCCTCGATCCGCTCGCCCAAGAACTCGTGGACTTCCTCGACGACGTCGTCATAGAGGGGGGCCTCCTGCATCGTCTTGGGCTCGCCCTTCATGTGCATGAGGACCATCCCGGCTCCCGCCTCGCGAACCACGTCGAACATCTCCTGGTCACGTCCGCCGGAGATGTCGTTCACGATGGTGGCGCCGGCATCCAGCGCGGCCTTGGCCACCGAAGGCTTCCGGGTATCGATGGAAATGGGAACGGACACCTTCGACGCCAGCGTCTCGATCACGGGGAGCACATGGTCGCGTTCCTCCTCCGCCGAGACGGGGTCCGATCCGGGCCGGGTGGACTCGCCCCCCACGTCGACGATGTCGGCGCCCTCGCCGACGATCCGGAGGCCGTGCTTCGTCGCCGCCCCCGGGTCGAGGAACCGCCCGCCATCGGAGAACGAGTCGGGCGTGACGTTCAGGATGCCCATGACGAGGGTCCGCTCGGAGCAATCCAGCGCACGTTCTCCGACCCGCCACACGAGCTTGCCGTCGGTCACGACTCCATCGTAGCCGGGGCGACATACACTCCTTGGGTGACGAGGCTGGCCCCCCTCCTGGAACGGATCCTGGGACCCGACCTCCCGGTCGGCATCCGGGCGTACGACGGCAGCCGGCTCGGTCCGGCCGACGCCTCGGCCACCCTCGTGGTCCGGTCCCAGCGAGTGCTTCGGCGACTGCTGACCGCACCCGGCGAGCTCGGCCTGGGCCGCGCCTACGTGGCCGGGGAGCTCGACGTGGAGGGCGACATCTACGCGGCCCTCTCGGCCCTCCGCGATCGGTTGCCCGGGGCGCGTCTCGGACCTCGCGAGTGGGTGGGTGTCCTTCGCCTGCTCGGACCGTCCGCGCTTCGACCGCTACCTCCCCCGCCCGAGGAGGCCAGGCTCCGCGGCAGGCGGCACTCGAAGGAGCGGGACTCCGCGGCCATCGCCCACCACTACGACGTGTCGAACGTGTTCTACGGGCTCGTCCTCGGCCCCTCGATGACCTACTCGTGCGCCGTGTGGGCCGACCCCTCGGTGCCGCTCGAGGACGCCCAGGCCGCGAAGCACGAGCTGGCCTGCCTGAAGCTCGGGCTGCGGCCCGGCATGCGGCTGCTCGACGTGGGGTGCGGGTGGGGCGGGATGGTCATGCATGCCGCGACCCACCACGGCGTTACCGCGGTCGGCGTCACCATCTCCCGACGGCAGGCCGAGTGGGCGGCGAAGGCCGTTGCTGAGTCCGGCCTCGCCGACCGGGTCGAGGTCCGTCTCCAGGACTACCGGGACGTCCGGGACGGCCCCTACGACGTCATCTCCTCGATCGGGATGTTCGAACACGTCGGCCTGTCGCAGCTCGCGGGGTACTTCGGACGGCTGTACTCCCTCCTCCCGCCGGGAGGGCGGCTGCTGAACCACGGCATCAGCCGGCCGCCGGGACGCCGCGCACGGTTCGCTAGGCACAGCTTCATCGACGCCTACGTGTTCCCCGACGGCGAGCTGCATGAGGTTGGAAGCGTCGTGTCGACGATCCAGCGCGCCGGGTTTGAGGTCCGGCACGTGGAGAGCCTGCGGGAGCACTACGCGCTCACGCTGCGGGCATGGGTCCGCAATCTTGAGGCGAACTGGGGCCGGGCTACGGCAGAGGCAGGAGCGGCCCGGGCTCGCATCTGGCGGCTGTACATGGCGGCGTCGGCGTTGAACTTCGAGGCCGGTCGGACCCAGGTCCACCAGGTCCTGGCTGTCCGCTCAGAGGATGGTCAAAGCGGCCTCCATCTCCGCCCGGGATTCGGTTGAGGCTGGGGCGGATCCACCTCAAGCAGCGGTCAGCGGCGCGGGCGGGCGCAGGACCGGCACCCTTGAAGCCGCCGCAGCTCGCTCGAAGGCGAACCGGTCATCCGTCCGCGTTGATTCCCCTTCTTGTCACGGGCCCACCAAGCCGGACCGCCCACCCGTGACGAGGAGAGCGTGCTGTTCGCCATCCAGGCCTTCTCCCGGGCCCACGAACAGTGTTTCCTCGAAGAGGGGCTCGGTGAACCACTCGTCTTCGCCGTCCATGAGAGCCCCGAACATCCGGGTGCCGACCTCGTAGGTCCCGTTCCCCAGGTCGTCGACGAAGACGATGGCGAAGCTCTCGTAACGGACCCCCTTCGGGCTGTAGAGGGGCTCCAGGCCGGAGGTCCATGCATCGAGGCCGCCACCGGTCACGTATTGGCCCGCACCGAACCCTTCGATTCGCGCCTGCATGAACCGAGCGACCAGCGGCGCGACGAAGCCGGCCTCATGGCCGTCGACGTTCTCCCGGGCGGGCGGAGCAAGGTCGATGCGGGTCAGATCGCCCGGGTACAAGCCCATGTGCCAGACCGCCCCGCCGCCCACGGCGATCGAGCCTCCTCGTGTGAGTGGAGTCTCGACCGACACGTCGATCATTCTGGTATTGGGGTTCAGACGGTTGATGGTGACGGGTCGCTCGTTCTTGGCGTTGGAGTTGTATCCCACGAACCAGATGCCGCCTTCGCCGACTGCCAAGCCCTCGAAGGAAACCGCGAGCACGGTATCGAACGGCACAGCATCGCCAGTGAGCGGATCAACACCGGCGAGCTCCCACCCCCCAGCGTCAGTCCACACCTGGTCGCCCCATAGAGCCAGTCCCCACGCGGGTCCGTGCAGGTCCGGCTCCACGCTGGCGACGACCTCGTTCGTCCTGGCGTCGATCGTGGTGAAGACCCCCGCGCGGTTCCCCTCGCCGAACGTTCGATGTTCGAGAACGACGACACGATCCCCTGTGGTTGCGATCCAATGAGCCCACTGGTGCTCGAGCGGGATCTTGGCGACGACCTCGTTCGTCGCCGGAGCGACCTTCGCGACGAAGTCACGGGCACCCTCGCCATCGTCTGCGGATAGGACCACCCAGACCGCGTCGTCCGAGACCGTGACGTCCTGTCCATGGGAATACCGCCCTTGGTCGAGCACGATCGTCGCCTGGACATCGTTCGACCGAGCGTCGATCCGGTGCAGGAGGGCCCCGGACGCACCGCCGGAGAACCGGCCCCCGCCGGTCACCCAGATCGAGCCCGCTCCTGCGGCCAGACCCCCGCCTCCGCCCTCCCAGCCCGGGACCGCGTCCACTGGGACGCGAGCGACCACACCGTTGGTCGCTGGGTCGACGCGAACCACGTATCCTGCCCCGACGTCATCGCGTGTCGTGACCCACACACTGTCGAAGGCGAAGAGTACCGCTCCACCCTCCGAGCCAACCCGGACTGTGGACGTCACGTGTGGATACAGCTGCGGGATAGAGATGTCCGGCTCTTGTGTTGAGACCGGGCTGCGCTCCCCGGTCCCAACGAACGCGCGAAAGGTAAGCCCGATCGCCGCCATGGCAACCGCGAGGGCCAGGGCGGCGGTCAGGGCCCGGTGCCTCTGCTGCACTTCAAGCGAGAGTGGCCGCGGTTCGCGGCGGACCACTTCGGGCCAGAGGTCCGGCGTTCGGGTTCGGCCGAGCGTCTCGAAGCGCTCCGCGAGCTTCATCCCTCGTCCTCCAGCAGCTCGCGAAGGCGTCGCCGCGCCCGCATCAGATGCACCCGGACGGCCGCCGAAGTCGATCCGATGATCTCCGCGACCTCGCTCACCGGGTACCCAGCGGCGTGGTGCAGCACCACCGCCGACCGCTGCTTGTCCGAGAGCTTCGCGAGCGCCGCCACCAGCTCGCGGGCCGGCTCCTCCATCTCGTAGGACTCCTCCACGACCGCCGGCACTCGACGCCCGCGCTCCTTCAGATCCCCGGCCGCGATCCGGAACGCCGCCCGCCACAGCCACCGCTCCGGGTCACGGATCTGGTCACCCCTCCTCAGCGCCTGGGCGAAGGCCTCGGCCACGGCATCGCTCGCAACCTCCGGGTCGCCGGCGAACGCAAGCACCGCGCGCCACATCCGGCCCCCCTGCTCCCGGTACAGGCGCTCGAGATCGTCCTCTCGGCGCAGGCCCGCCGGCGCCTCTCGCACCCTCTCCACTACAGGAGGAAGGACCGGCCGAGATGTGAACGGGGTTCCCAGGATCGTGCCGCGTCCGATTGACCGGACGAACGAGCCATGCCACCCTGGGTGCACCTGTTCCGCTCACGCTCATTGGCGGACCTAGCCCGTGTAGCTGCGGGCGCCAGGGGGCCTCCTCTCCCACCCATCGATCGAGTGGCTGGGGCGAGAGAGCAAGAGGAGGCCACAGTGAATGTGCACGTCGAGCTGGTCCCGTTCGAACCCGAGCATCTGCCGCTGGTCGAACGGTGGTTCGACGACCAGAGGTTCAGAGCAGGCTCGGCGGACGGGAATGGCCCGCCCGCGAGTTCCGCCTGATGGCACAGCCGCCGGGGACCGAGTTTCGAGGGGCGATGGTGACGGGACGGTTCGACTGGGTCGCCTTCGATGTGGAGGAAGCCGTCGGGCTGATCGTGGGGAGACCGACGATCGGTGGACGATCTATGCGGTGAGGGCCCCGAAGGCCCGATCATCCTCGATGCCATCGAGCTTCCCGAATCAGCCTGGCTTTCGTCGTCGACCCGCTCAGCTGGAGACAGGGGTACTGCAAGGCAATGGCTCGCGCGGTGCTGGACCGCCCCGAGGTCGCCGACATCCAGGTATTCGGCGCTGGGGTCGAGCCCGACAACGAAGGGTCGATCCGATGCCTGGAGGCCCTCAGCTTCGTGCGGGCTTCAGAACAGCCGGACTTCGAAGGGATGCTGTACTACCTCCACGTTCGGTAGCCGCTCTAGCTCTTGCCGATGTGGCTGAGCGCCTCCTGGCGGGTCCGGGCGTCCGAGCGAAACAGCCCGCGGACCGCCGACGTCACGGTGAGCGAGCCGGGCTTCTTCACGCCGCGCATCGTCATGCACAGGTGCTCGGCCTCGATCATCACGAACACCCCGCGCGGCTTCAGCGCATCGTCGATCGTGTCGGCGATCTCTGTGGTGAGCCGTTCCTGGACCTGCGGGCGCTTGGACAGGATGTCCACGACCCGCGCGATCTTCGACAGGCCGGTGATGCGCCCGTCCTTGTTCGGGATGTACGCGACGTGGGCCTTCCCGTTGAACGGAAGGAGATGATGTTCACAGAGAGACTGCAGGGGGATGTCCTTCACCATGATCATCTCGTCGAAGTTGGCTCCGGGGACGACGGTCGCGACGGGGGTGGGGTCGACGCCCACGCCGGAGAAGATCTCGTCGTACATGTCCGCGACGCGGCGTGGCGTTTCCTTGATGCCCTCGCGCTCAGGGTCGTCGCCGATCCCCTCCAGGATCAGTCGGACGCCCTCCTCGATCTTCTTGCGGTCGACCTCGTCCATGGCCCTCACTCTACCGGGGGACCAAGAGATCAACGGTCTCGGGAAGAGCCGCCAATGTCGGCAGCTCGGCCGCTCGAGGCAGCTCCGAGGTCTCCCCCAGCCGGTTGATCCACACCGCTGTCAACCCGAGGTCGCGACACGGCGCGATGTCGTGGAACAGCGACGCGGCTACGTGCACGTGCCGCGAGCGGTCGGCCTTCGTCGCCTCGAAGAACCGGTCCCAGTGGCCGGGGGCGGGCTTGTACGAACCGGCCTCGGCCGCCGTGATCCGCAGGTCCACCGGTGCCCCGATCAGTGACAACGACGCGTCGAGCAGGTCGGGGTCGGTGTTCGACAGGACGGCCAGCTTCCATCCGCGCTCGCGCAGCTCCGCTGAGGTCGACGGGACCTCCCGGAACGGAGGCCACGTCGGGAGGGAATCCGCCAGCGCCGCCCGGTCGTCGTCCTCGAGCTCCAGCCCCTCCCGGTGCGCCAGTCGCTCCAGCCCTTCGGTCAGCACCTGCCGATAGGGGATGGACCGGCCCCGCTGCACTTCCGGCTCGATCTCGTGATACGCGCCGAGCAGCAGCTCCGTGTCGCGCTCCGGCCACAGCTCGGAGAGCGCGTCCCGGATGCCGGACATCCAATCGATAAGCGTTCCGTAGCAGTCGAAGGTGGCCCACCGGTCGGCCATGGCGGCGCCAAGTCTAGAACGGGCTCAGCGCAGCGAGCCCGGTCCCTGCTCCTTCTGCGCGCGGACGGCGCGCCGCGACACCGCGAGGCCGGCTCCCCGCACCGACTGGTCCCGCTGCGGCCGCTTCGGGACGTCGGCGAGGAGTCGTTCCACGTCGCTCTTCTCGATGGTCTCGCGCTCGATCAGAAGCGCCGCGATCTGGTCGAGCTTGGCCCGGCGCTCCTGGAGGATCTCCAGGGCCTCGTCGTGGGCCTGGTCGATGATCAACCGGACCTCGTTGTCGATCTCGAAGGCCACCTGGTCCGAGTAGTCGGGCTGTGTCGCGAAGTCGCGCCCCAGGAACACCTCGTGCTGCTTCTGCCCCAGCGTGAGCGGCCCGATCGAGTCCGACATGCCATACTCGGTGACCATCTGCCGCGCCACCTTCGTGGCCCGCTCGATGTCGTTCGCCGCCCCCGTGGTGATGTCGCCGACGATCAGCTCCTCGGCCACACGGCCACCGAGCATCATGGCCAGCTCGTCCGACAGCCCCTCCCGGGTCATCAGGAACTTGTCCTCCTCGGGCAGCGTGAGCGTGTACCCGAGCGCGCGTCCCCTGGGGATGACGGAGATCTTGTGCACCGGGTCGGTGTTCGGAAGGACGTGGGCGACGAGCGCGTGGCCGGACTCGTGGTAGGCGATCACGCGCTTCTCGCGCTCGCTCATGACCCGGGTCTTTCGCTCCGGCCCGGCCATGACGCGGTCGATGGCCTCCTCGACCTCCTTCATCCCGATGGCCTTCTTGGCCCACCGCGCCGCGAGCAGCGCAGCCTCGTTGACCACGTTCGCAAGGTCGGCGCCGGTGAACCCCGGGGTGCGACGGGCGACGGTATCGAGCTCCACGGTCTCGTCGAAGGGCTTGCCCCGGGCGTGGACCTTCAGGATGCTTTTCCGCCCCTCCAGGTCGGGCCGGTCGATCACGACGTGCCGGTCGAACCGTCCCGGCCGAAGCAGCGCGGGGTCCAGGATGTCGGGCCGGTTGGTGGCGGCCATCAGGATCACCGCGGTCCGCTGGTCGAACCCGTCCATCTCGACGAGCAGCTGGTTCAGGGTCTGCTCGCGCTCGTCGTGGCCGCCGCCCAACCCCGCGCCTCGGTGCCGGCCCACCGCGTCGATCTCGTCGATGAACACGATGGCCGGAGCGTTCTGCTTTGCCTGTTCGAACAGGTCGCGGACGCGCGCCGCCCCGACGCCGACGAACATCTCGACGAAGTCCGAGCCGGAGATGGAGTAGAACGGCACGCCGGCCTCGCCGGCCACGGCCCGCGCCAGCAGCGTCTTGCCGGCCCCGGGCGGGCCGAACAACAGCACCCCCCGGGGGATCTTCGCTCCCATGGCCTGGAACTTGGCCGGGTTCTGGAGGTACTCCTTGACCTCTTGGAGCTCTTCGATGGCCTCGTCAACCCCGGCCACGTCGGCGAAGGTGGTCTTGGGCTGGTCCTTGGAGACCACCTTGGCTCGGGCCTTGCCGAACTGCATGACCCGACCCCCGCCGGCCCCCTGCGACTGGTTCATGATCCAGATGAACGCCCCGATGATCAGCACAACCGGGATCAGCTGGAGCAGGAAGGACAGGATGGCCGAACCGTTCTGGGGATCGATGTTGAATTCAGCACCGTTGGCCTCGAGCTGCTCGATCAGCGCTTCTTGCACCGCCGCTGGGTAGCTCACCTCGTAGGAGACCCCACCGGTGAGCTCACCCCGGATCTTCTGGTCGCCTTCGAGGAACGTGGCGGTGGCGACCCGGTCCTGCTCCAGCAGAGCCTGGAACTCGCTGAACTTCAGGGGCTCGGCCTGGGTGCCCCGGCCGGCGAGCAGCACGAACAGCCACAACCCGAGCAGGACGAGCAGGATGTACACGGCCGGCCCTCGGATCATCCGGCGGTAGGGGGATTCGGGCGGGGCCAGGAGGCGCTCCTTTCGTGCCGACCGCGTCGTACCGACCGCGGAGATGCTTCGGGGCCTCGCGCCATCACCCGCGCTTGGCCCTCGGCGATGGTAGCACAGGGGTGTTGTTCGGCCGTTCCCCCGACTAGCGGATCCCGGTGTCCACCGAAACGGTCACGTCGACCCACGCGTTCGCGCTCACGTCGACCTCCAGGGGCTTCGCGAACATCCCGGGGCCGCCCGCTTCGACCATCGCCTGGAGCACGTAGTGGCCGGGCTTGAGCGCCACCGCGAACCGGCCATCGTCCGCGGACCGAACGCTCGCCTCCTCATCGCCTCCCCGGAGCACCTGGATCTCGGTGTCCGCAAGTGGCGTATCGGGACAGGGGCTCTCCTCGGTCACCACCGGACAGGTCGGACCGAGGAGCACGATGCCCCGGACCCCGGAATCAGCCGAGGGAGCGGCGCGGTTCGCGCATGCCGCGAGGATCAGGATGAGGATCGAGAGTGACGCGCTCCGTTTCATGGCCCTTGGACGGGCGGGTCCGCCCCGGCGTTCCGGGTCAGTGGCCCTCGCCGTAGGCCTCCGGCTTCAGGGTGGCGATGTACGGCAGGTTGCGGAACTTCTCCGCGAAGTCCAGCCCGTAGCCCACCACGAAGTCGGGCGGGATCTCGAACCCCACGTACCGGATGTCGAGACGAACCCGCTGGATCCCCTTCTTCTGGAGGAACGCACAGACCTCCAGGGTGGCCGGCCGCCGCCCTCGGAGGTTCTTGAGCAGATAGTTCAGGGTCAGGCCAGAGTCCACGATGTCCTCGACCAGCAGGACGTCCCGGCCCTCGATGTCATGGTCGAGATCCTTCAGGATCCGCACCACGCCGGAGGTCTGTGTGGCGGCACCGTAGGAGGCCACCGCCATGAAGTCGAACTCCACCGGCAGGTGGATGTACCGCGCGAGGTCGGCCATCAGCACGAACGCGCCTTTCAGCACGCCCACGAGCAGCACGTCTCGCCCCGCGTAATCCTCGGTGATCAGTCCGCCCAGTTCCCGGAGCTTGTCCTGGATCTGCTCCCTGGTGACCAGCACCCTGTCGATGTCGCGATCGTAGGCCTCGGCGAACGGCTCGCCCACGGAGGTGGACGCGGCGTCATTGCGATCGGACAGTGCGATGCGGCCTTCCATCTCGCCCCCCTTCACACCCGGCTCTCGGGGGAAGTGCGAGAGATGGAAACATACTCCCTGTCGCGAGCGGCCAGCAATCCGCCGGTCAGGTCCCGGCGACGGCCCGGACGGCCGGCCGCCAGGTCCAGGATCCCGTCGACGTCATCCTGGGTCGGCACGGCGCCGCACCGGTACACCGCCGCTCGGGCCACCCGCGACGAGATCGCGACCGGCAGCGTGTCGAGGGGCGTGGCGGGCAGCCGCACGCCCTCCGGCTCCTCCTCCAGCAGCTCGACGAGCGCCTCGGTGGCCCGCCGTTCG
Organism: Actinomycetota bacterium; assembly: GCA_050692695.1. Classification (GTDB taxonomy): domain Bacteria; phylum Actinomycetota; class UBA4738; order UBA4738; family HRBIN12; genus AC-69. Next base: position 22,038 of record JBOGVI010000149.1, on the reverse strand, counting down.
AGCTCGTCGGCGTCTCGCCGGAGCAGCGCCGCGGACCGGGCCAGGGTGGGACGGACGTCCCGGCCCACCGCCCGCTCCAGTGCCGGCAGCACCTTCAGCCGGACGGCGTTTCGGAGCAGGTGGGTGTCGCGGTTGGTCGGATCCAGGCGGGGCCGGAGGTGCCGGGCCCGGCAGAACGCCTCGACCTCCGCCCGCGAGACCTCGATCAGCGGGCGGACGAACGGCCCCTGGGCCGGCCGGATGCCGGCCACGGCGTCGAGTCCTCCGCCCCGGATCAGTGCCAGGAGCACCGTCTCGGCCTGGTCGTCCGCGGTGTGGGCCAGGGCCCCTCGGGCTGCACCGGCCTCGCGCATGGCGAGCGCGAGCCCGCCCAGCCGCGCGCGGTGGGCCCAGTCCTCCAGCGACTCGCCGTGATCGGGCCTGGTCTCCGCGCTCCGCAGGAAGAACGGAAGGCGGAGGCGGTCAGCCGTTCGCCGCACGTATTCGGCGTCCTCGGCGGAGTCGGTCCGCAGCCGGTGGTCGAAGTGGAACACGCCGGGGTCGATCCGGAACAACCTGCGGAGCTCGACCAGCGCATGCAACAGGCAGACCGAGTCGGGGCCGCCGGACACCGCGACCAGCACGGCCTCCCCCGGGAGGAACATCTGGTGGGTCCGGGCGGTGGCCTTCACCCGCTCGAGCACTCGGGCCACCGCCGGGGGGCGGGGCCTTACCCCCTGACCCGTGCGAGCCACCGTTCGGGGCTCCCGATCTCCTCGATCGTCGGCAGGTGCTCCTCGCGCCTCCACACCACGTTGAACGCGTCCATCCCCGCCCGTTCCACGGCCGACCGGACGAAGAGCTCGCCGACGTCGTACTGGCGGATCTTGGACTCGAACCCGATGGCTCGCTGGAAGATCCGCTCCATACCGCCGGCCCTCCGGCGCTCTTTCAGGCTCCTCCGCATCCGATCGAGGTCCCGGACCCGCCCAACGGCAACCGAGTTCATGACGAAGGACGCGTGGCCCTCGAGCAGCGACATCGTCGCCTGCATCTTGCGGAACAAGTCCCGTTGCTCCGGCGTCATCAGCAGGAACAGCGCACCGGCGCCCCGCCATTCGCCACCCGCCCGAGCCTCCTCGGCCGCGCGCCTCAGCTGCTCGACGAGCTGCCGGGTGTCGAGCTGCACCGTGTCGAGGTACGCGTCCACCAGTCCCGACAGGTACTGACGGAGCCAGGGTGCTCCGGCGAACTGGACGCGGTGGGTGACCTCGTGGAGGGCCACCCACAGGCGGAAGTCGTGCGGCGGCAGCCCGAACCGGCGCTCCGCCTCCGCCAGGTTGGGCCCCACGAAGTACAGCAGCCCCTCGTCGTCGGGGGGCAGGAACACGTCGTACTGGCCGAGAACCTTTCTGGACACGTACCCGAGCAGCGCGCCGATCTGTGCCCCAAGGGCCTTGCGGCGCAGGTCCGAACGGTGCCGGCTGGCCGCCAGGATCCGCCGGGCCAGCGGCTCGAGCAAGCGCTGGAGGCCCTGGAGGTTCCTGCCGACCCATTCCCCGCGGGACATCGCCCACGCCCGCGAGCGGAACCCGCCCCCGGGCAGCCCCGTGAACTCGGACACGAGCGACTCGGCGTGCGGGACGATCTCGGCGAGGTCCTCCCGCATGCGCGCCCGATCGATGGCCCGGAGCTGGGGACCCGGCCCACCCACGCGTCGACCGACCTCGGCGGCGGTGCTCCAGTCGACCAACCGGGCCGCGTTCGAACCCATGGACCAGTCGACCTTGGCGGCCTCCATGGGGACTCCCAGGGGCCCTAGCCCCCGGCCTTCTTCCTCGCCGCGATCAAGGCGGCGCGCCGGGCTTGCCCCTCGGCCACCCGGCGGTCGGTGCCCTTCTCCAGCAGCTCGGCCAGGGTCTTCTCGAACGTCCCCTGGTCGAGCGAGACCTCCTTGTGCTCGCCCGCCGCGGGTGGAGCGGCGGCGGCCGGAGCAGCGGAGGCCGCGGGTGCGGCGATGGGGGCGGGAGCAGCGGAGGCCTCGGCTGCGGGCGGAGGGGCAGCAGGCACCTCGGCGGCGACGGAGGCGGCCGGGGGACCCCCAGCCGTGCCCTGTGCAGCCGCCGGGATCGGGGCTGAAGCGGCAGCCGAAGGAGCCCGAGCGGCAGAGGCCGCCGGCGCCGACGGCGCCGCCGAGGCCGCCGCGAGGGGAGACGGCGCGATCACGGGCGCGCCGGTGATCTTCACCGGGCGCCGGACCTCCTTGCCGGGCTGCACGCGGGGCGCCTTCATCGTCCTCGGCTCCCCCTCAGCGCGTTGGAACCTCGGCGCGTACCGCATGTACCCGAACACGATGAGGAGCGTCACCACGATGCCCAGCACCACGAGCAGCACGGCCATCCCGTACACCCACCCGCCGGTGTTGATCGTCGGCGACGCGTTGGGACTGATGGAGACCTGGGGCAGCACGGCGGCGATTCTAACAAGGAGCCTTCGCTGCGCGCGCGGGAGTTGGAGCCGGAGGAGGGATTCGAACCCTCGACCTACCACTTACGAGGCGGTTGCTCTGCCAGGCTGAGCTACTCCGGCGGCGTGGCCGAGTCTACCAATGGTCCGTTGGCCAACCCGCAGGGATAATGCGAGGGCATGCCAGCCCAGAACACATCTCGCACGTCGCCCGGCGTCTCTCGGGTCATGGTGGCCACCGACCGCTCCGAGACCGCCGATCGCGCGGTGGGATGGGCCGCGGCGCTCGCCGACCGATACGCCGCCGAGCTGTTCCTGGTCCAGGTGGTCGTCCCCACCAGCCCCGCCGTAACCGAGTACGGGGCGGCCGAGGGTACCCGGGCCGGAGCCGCCTCCGACGAGCTCCAGAAGCTCGCGTTCGAGCTGGCCGGGGACCGGGCCCGGTCCCTGGTGCTCGTGGACGACGATCCGGCCATGGCCATCGTCCGAGCGTCGGAGCAAGAGCGAGCGGACGTCCTCGTCGTCGGCAACGCGGGCATGGCCGGACGGAAAGAGTTCCTGCTCGGCAACGTCCCGAACCGGATCTCGCACAACGCAACCTGCACGGTGATCATCGTCAACACCTTCTCGCCCGACGGCGTGACGGCGCAGGTCGTTCGGACCACGCGGGTCATCCGCGAGGGCGAGGTCCCCGAGACGGAGCCGCGCCTCGCGGCGCGAGGCGCGCGCATCGCGGCCGTGATGACGAAGCACGGGGTGAAGGCCCTGTTCGGCAAGGCGGACGAGGAGATAACTACCGGCCGTCGCAAGCAGGCCAAGCACCTCCGCTCCGCCCTGGAGGAGCTGGGTCCGACGTTCGCCAAGCTCGGCCAGGTGCTCTCGACCCGTCCCGACCTCCTTCCCCCGGAGTTCATCGAGGAGCTCGCGACGCTCCAGGACAACGTGCCGCCGCTCACCGAAGAGGAAGTGGTTCACGTGATGGAGCAAGAGCTCGGCGTGCCTTGGGAGGACGTGTTCGAATCCATCGACCCTCGGCCCATGGCCGCTGGGACGATCGCCCAGGTCCACCGGGCCACGCTGACGGGCGGCGAGCGCGTGGTCGCCAAGGTCCAGCGCCCCACCGCCCGGGAGGAGATCGAGCAGGACCTCGCCCTCCTCGAACTGTTCGCGGAGAAGGTCTCCGTCCGACCAGGCCTGAAGCAGGTGATCGACATGGGCGCGGTGTTCGAGCACCTGTCCTCGTCGCTCCACCGCGAGCTCGACTTCCGCCAGGAGGCCTCGAACATCGAGCGGATGAGCCACGTCCTCCGGGACTACCCGCGCCTGTCGGTGCCGGGCGTCCACGACGACCTGTCGACGTCGCGCCTGCTGGTGATGCAGGAGATCCAAGGCGGACCGATCTCGAAGGCGCCGGAGGGACCGGAGCGCAAGGACGCGGCTCGCCAGCTGCTCGAGAGCTACTACAAGCAGATCCTCGTGCACGGGTTCTTCCACGCCGACCCGCATCCGGGGAACCTCATGTGGTGGAACGACCGCATCTACTTCCTGGACTTCGGCATGGTGGGCGAGGTCGGCGCCGACATGCGCGAGGAGTTGATGCTCCTGTTGATGGCCTTCTGGCAGGAGGACGTGGGGTTCCTCACCGACGTCACGCTGATGCTGGCCGGGGCGATCGACCGGAGCGATCTCGACGCGGACAGGTTCAGCTCGGAGATCGGCGAGATGATGGCGAAGTACCGCACGGCCTCCCTGTCCGACATCCGGCTCGGCCCAATCCTCCAGGAGATGACGGAGATCGCCATCCGTCACGACGTGCCGCTGCCGGCGTCGCTCGCGTTGACCGGCAAGGCGCTCGCGCAGATGCAGCTTGCTACCGCCGAGCTGGACCCGGACCTCGACCCGTTCGACGTGGCCGGGAAGTTCCTGATGCGGCAGGTGCTCTCGGGAATGGGGTCGAAGCTGGACCCGAAAGCTCTCTTCTACCAGTCGCAGCGGATCAAGGTCCGGTTCCTGCGGATCGTGGAGGCCGTGGAGCGGCTGATCGGGGCGAGGCCCGGGCAGAAGCTCGAGGTGAACTTCCGGGCGGCGTCGCTGGAGAACACGATCCGGCGGGCCGGGCGGCGATTGGCCCTGGGACTTACCGCGGGAGCCGCGGTGCTCGCCACCGGCCTCACCGTGGCCGCGGAGCGCGTCTCCGACTGGATCCCGGTCGGGTTCGGCGCCCTCGCCGGGCTGCTCACGGTGGGCCTGATCGTGGACCTGCTCCGCCGCAACTAAACCCGGGCTAGTCTCCCGGCCCGGCAGGCGAGATCTCGGAACCGGTGCCCTTCATCGCGGTCGGCTGGGGAGGCTTCGGTTTGGTCTCGCCCTTTCGGATCGAGCGGACCACGGCTCGCTCCAGGACGAAGGCCAGAACGCCCATGGCCAACCCCACCGACCACCGCTCCACGCGACGGAACACGCTTTTCGGCCTGGTCATTTCACTACGCGGAAAACGTCGACCGGATCCTTCCGCCCCTTCACCGGGCGCGGCCCGATCGGCTCGGCCGCGATGCTCGGGGCCGCCGCCACCGTGGACGCCGAGGCGATGATCTCGCCGCCGTCGGCCTCGCTCTGGAGCCGTTGCGCGATGTTCACGGCGTCCCCCACGACCGTGTACTCGAGCCGGCCGCCGCCGCCAACGGTCCCGGCCACAACGGTGCCGGTGTTCACGCCGATCCCCATCCCCAGCTCGCTCAGCGTCTCCGTCCACCCGTCCCGGTTGAGCTCCGCCTGCCGAGCCTGCATGGCGATGGCGCACCGGAGGGCCCGCTCGGCGTGATCCGGCGCGGGGTCCGGGACACCGAACACCGCCATCACCGCGTCGCCCGCGAACTTGTCGAGCATGCCGCCGTGCGCCACGACGATCTCCGCCATGGCCGAGAGATGGCGGGCCAGGATGTCGGCGATCTCCCGAGCCGACAGCTGCTCGGCGAGAGCGGAGAAGCCGCGGATGTCGGAGAACAGGACGGTGGCCTCGGCCTCCTGTTGCTCGGCGGCCGCCCCGCCGGCAGCCAGCTTCGCCGCGAACTGCTGGGGCACGAAGGAACGGAGGGTGCGGGCCGAGGACTCCTTCTCCACGACGGCCGCGTGCAGTCGCTTCATCTCGTCGACGGCGGCGCTCCCCCCGCCCTCGGCCAACGCGGCGAGCCTCCGGAACAGGTCGGTGACCCGGCGGTCCACCGCCTCCTGGGTGGTACCGAGGGCCTCGGCCATCTCCGCATAGCCATGACCCTTGGCCATGAGGTCGAGGACCTCTCGGTCCTCCTCGGTCTCTCGGCGGCCGGACAGGCGCTCCGCGATCAAAGGATCCACGACCGACCCGCCCGCGGCGACCTCGCGGATGGCTCGAACCAGCTCGTCGCCCTGGGCGATCCGGTCCTTGAGCAGGTAGGCCAGGCCACTCTGGCCCTTGCCCAGGAGCGCGATGGCGTATGCCTCGTCGTCGTGGGAGGAGAGGACCACAACGCCGATCCCGGGGTGCCGCGAGCGAAGGTCGTGCGCGCAGTCGATCCCCTCGAGCTGGAAGTTTGGGGGCATCTTGATGTCGGTGACCACGACGTCGGGACGGTGCTCCTCGGCCGCGACAAGCAGGGCGGGCGCGTCGGCGGCGACGCCAACCACCTCGATGTCCTGATGCGAGTCGAGGAGGGCCCGGACCCCCTCACGGACCAGCACGTTGTCCTCGCCCAGGACGACCCGGATGCTCATCCCTCATCCCTCCAACTACGTCTCGGGCGCGTGTACCATCCGCCCATGGTGCGCGTGGTCTTCGCGGAGGATAACTATCTCGTCCGCGAGGGGACGGCCGCCCTGCTCACGACGTCGGACCAGATCCAGCTCGTGGCCACCGTCGCGAGCCTGGACGAGCTGCTGGCGGCGGTGGAACAGCACGCGCCCGAGGCCGTCCTCACCGACATCCGCATGCCGCCCACGAACACTACGGAGGGGATCGACGCGGCCCGAAGGATCCGGGCCGGGCATCCCGAGATCGGCGTGGTCGTGCTCTCCCAGTACGCCGAGGAGGACTACGCCTACGACCTCCTGAAAGACGGTGCCGCGGGCCTCGGGTACCTGCTCAAGGAACGGGTGGCCGATCTCGACGAGCTGGTCCGGGCCATCACCGAGGTGGCGAAGGGCGGCTCCGTGCTCGACCCCAAGGTGGTCGAGGCCCTGGTCGCACGGAAGGACCGGATGGCCCACTCGCCGCTCGCGCAGCTCACCGAGCGGGAGCGGGAGGTCCTCGGGCACATGGCGCAGGGGAAGAACAACGCCGCTATCGCCAAGTCCTTGTTCCTCACGGAGCGCGCCGTAGAAAAGCACATCAACTCCCTGTTCCACAAGCTCGGTCTGACCGAGGAGACCGACGTCCACCGCCGGGTGATGGCCGTGCTCGCGTTCTTCCGCGGGACGGAGCACCCCGCCGCGGGCTGACCGGGTAGCCCGACCGGACACGGTCACTGCGCCACCCGAGTGTCCACGATGAAGACCGAGCACGGGGCGTGGCGCACGACCATGGTCGGCACGCTCTCGCGGACCCGCCACCTCGGGCCGTGCACGCCTCGGTTCCCGACCACGATCGTGTCCACACGCTCCTCGGCGGCCACGTCGCAGATCCGTTCGGCCGGGTCGCCGGGCTCGCTCCAACTCCGGATCCGAAGAGTCGGGAACCGCTCGGTCATCCGGGACAGGTAGCGATCCGGGTCCGGTGGCTTGCGAGGGTCGGCCGCGTCACGCATCGGGGGGTCGGATCGCACGTAGAGCACGAGGAGCTCGGCCTGGTGGGTTTGGGCCAGGTCGGCCGCAGCCTCGACCGCGAGATCCGCGGAGGCAGAGGTATCGGTCCCCACCAGGATCCTTCGGATCATCGGAACCTCCTCTCGCTGAGACCCCGACGCTAGGCCGCGGGCCGGCCCCTTCCCATCCGGCGGCCACCACGGTTCGAGGAGAGAGCCGCCCGACGAGCCGGTGGTGCTTGCACCCCCGGCGTGGTGGTGGAGCTCCCGCCGGCCGTTCGGCCGGCACCCTTCCGCGCCGAGGGGCAGAGGGCGAGAATCCGGGCATGGGGCGGAACCTTCACGACGGGGCTCAGCAGCAGCTCGTGGCGTTGGCGGTGAGACTCCGACTGGCCGAGCAGATGGCCGACCGCGATCCGGCGAAGGCCAAGGAGATGCTGGGCCGGCTCCAGGGCGAGACCGACGAGGCCCTGGAGAACCTCCGTGACCTGGCCCGCGGCATCTACCCGCCACTGCTGGCAGACAGAGAATTGGCGGCTGCCCTGGAGAGCCAGGCTCGCAAGTCTCCTGTACCAACCGACATGCTCGTCGATGGCGTGGGCCGGTTCCCACAGGAGGTGGAGACGGCGGTCTACTTCTGTACCCTCGAGGCCCTTCAGAACGTGGCGAAGTACGCGAACGCGACGCAAGCGACCGTCCGGCTCTCGGCCGGCGACCAGGGTCTGAGCTTCGAGGTCTCCGACGACGGAGTGGGGTTCGACCCTTCTGCCCTCGCCTACGGCACCGGCCTCCAGGGCATGGCCGACCGGCTCGACGCAATCGGTGGAACCCTCCAGATCCGAAGCGCCCCGAACCGAGGCACGACGGTCACCGGCCGCGTGCCGGCGACCGTCGGGGTGGACGGTCGATGAGTCGAGGAGTCCGCTCCCGGACACCCTGGATCCTGTGGGGCGCGACGCTGGCCCTGCTCGCGGTCACGATGGTCCTGACCGTCCGCAACGGCAGCTTCTCGGAGGACGTCCCCTTCATCCCGATCGCCGTCGTGATCCTGACCGGGTACGCGACGGTCGGAGCGGTGATCGCGTCCCGATTCCCGCGCAACCCGGTCGGGTGGCTCTTCATGCTCGCGGGGATGGCCTTCCTGCTCAATGGATTCGCCTCCGAGTACGTCACCTACACGTTCGAGACGTCCCTCAGGTCGCTGCCGTTCGGCCGGGCCGCCGCGCTCGTGTCCGATACCTCCATCTTCTTCGCCGTCGTGCCGATCCCCCTGCTGTTCCTGCTCTTCCCCTCGGGGACGCTCCCCTCGCCTCGGTGGCGACCCGTGGCCTGGGCGCTGTTCGGGTTCGGCGGGCTCGGGCTCGTGGCCGACGGGGTGAGGACCCGGATGCTCGATGTGGGCAGCGTCAGCATCCCGAACCCCCTCGCGATCGAGGGCCTCCAGCGCTTCCTCGGTCCGGTGCTCACGGTTGCTGCGTTCGGAACGATCGGGGCCACGCTCGCCTCGGCGGCCGCGCTCTTCGTCCGGTTCCGACGGGCACGGCGGGAGGAGCGGCAACAGATCCGGTGGGTCGCCTACGGGGCAGCGATCGCCGTGTTCTTCTTCCTCGCCCTCCTCGTCACGGGGATCGGCCTCGGCGAGACCTCTCCCCTGAACGAGATCTCCTTCTACCTGTTCTTCCTGACGGTCGGACTCGGCATCCCGCTCGCGGCGGGCGTCGCGATGTTCCGGTATCGCCTGTACGACCTCGACATCGTGGTCAAGAAGACGGTCGTGGCCGGCGTGCTCGCGACGTTCATCGCGCTGGTCTACCTCGGCGTCGTCATCGCCGTGCCCCTCGCCGTCCGGGGGACCGCCGGGACGTCGGCGGACCTGTTCTCGCTGGCCGCGGCGGTCATCGTGGCCCTCGCCTTCAACCCGGTCCGCCGGGCCGCCCGCCGCCTGGCGGACCGGCTCGTCTACGGGGAGCGCGCCTCCCCCTACGAGGTCCTCTCCGAGTTCTCCGAGCGCGTGGCCGAGACGTACTCGACCGACGACGTCCTGCCCCGGATGGCGCAGATCGTGGCCGCGGGGTCCGGGGCGAGTGAGGCCATCGTGTGGCTCCGGGTGGGCCCCGAACTGCGTCCCGCCGCCGCCTGGCCCGACGGCGGGAGGGCCGGGAAGCCCCTCCGGATGCAGGGGGAGGAACTGCCCGACCTGGGGCCGCAGACGTCGGCGTTCCCCGTACGCCACCAGGGCGAGCTCCTCGGCGCCGTCTCGGTGACGATGCCCGCGAACGATCCGATGAACCCATCCAAGGAGGCGCTGGTCCGGGACCTCGCCTCCCAGGCCGGCCTGGTGCTTCGCAACGTACGACTGATCGAAGAGCTCCGCGCGTCGCGCCAGCGGATCGTGGCGGCGCAAGACCAGGAGCGCCGCCGGATCGAGCGCGACATCCACGACGGTGCGCAGCAGCAGCTCGTAGCGCTCTCCGTGAAGCTCCGGCTGCTGGAACAGCTGACGCGGAAGGACCCGGACCGGGCCGCGGCGCTGGCCGCCGAGCTCAAGGCCGAAGCGAACGACGCCATGCAGAACCTCCGGGATCTGGCCCGGGGCATCTATCCGCCCCTGCTCTCCGACAAGGGTCTCGTCGCCGCGCTCGAGGGCCAGGCACGGAAGGCGAACGTGCCGGTCGAGATCGATGGCCACGGCGTCGGCCGGTACCCGCAGGACGTGGAGTCGACGGTCTACTTCTGCGTGCTCGAGGCGCTCACGAACGTGGCCAAGTACGCGAGGGCATCACGGGTGTCGGTGCGGCTGGCGGCGGAGGATGGGCAGCTGCGGTTCGACGTGACCGACGACGGCGTGGGGTTCGACCCGGAGGCCGAGACGAGCGGCACCGGGCTCCAGAGCATGGCGGACCGCGTCGAGGCGATCGGCGGGACGGTCGAGATCCGATCGGAGCCGGGGCACGGCACGACGATCCGGGGTCGCGTTCTCGCGCGTGAGGGGGCCCGGCCGCGCCCGGCCGCGGAATGAACCGGGCCAGATACGGGAGAACCGGGCAAGGACCAAGGAGGAAGCGATGAGACGACGGCACGTCCTGATGGCTGTGGCCGCACTGGTCGTCACTGGCTGTGCCGGAGACGGGGATGAGGCGGGCCGGCCTGGGACCCCCACGCTTCGGCCCGTCGAGGTCACGGCCACGGAGTACTCGTTCGACGTGCCCGCCCAGGTCACCGGGGGCGTCGTCTCGATGCGCCTCACCAACACCGGCGGGCTGCCCCACGAGTTCGCCTTCGGCCGGATCGACGAGGGCAAGACGGAGGCGGACGTGAAGGCGGTGATCGAGTCGGGGCGGGAGCCGCCCCGGTGGTTCGAGGACGTGGCCGGAGTGCCGAGCCTCTCACCGGGCGAATCCACCATCGTCACCCGAACGCTCGACCCGGGCACCTACGTGTTCCTGTGCTTCTTCCCCGACCCGGAAGGGACGCCCCACGCCGTGCTCGGGATGTACGAGGTGTTCTCGATCTCGGGCGACACGGGCGCGGTGCTCCCCCAGCCGGACGCCATCATCGCTGCCACCGAGGACGCACTCCAGGTCCCGGCCATCTCCCCCGGCGAGCAAGTGGTCGAATTCCGAAACGACGGGACCGAGCCCCACGAGCTGATCCTGGTCGTGTTCGAGGCCGGGAAGACCGTCGAGGACGTCGACACGTGGATCGAGAGCGGCTATCCGGGCGAGCCGCCCGTCACCTTCCGCGGGGGGATGCAGACGATCCCACCCGGAGCCTCGGTCTTCCTCACGATCGAGTTTGAGCCGGGCGTCGAGTACACGGCCGCGGACTTCGCCGGCGGCCACATGGAGACGTTCACGGTCACCTAGCCGGTGGCGGCGGCCCAGGCCGCCTCGAGCCGGTCGGACCCGAACACCGCCTTCGGGATGTAGGCGGCGGCGCCGCACTCGGCGGCCCGAGGCGCGTACTCCTCTTCCTCGTACGTGGAGAGGAGCAGGACCACGACCCGGTTGCCCGAGTCCTCCAGGATCTTCCTGGTGGCGTCCAGCCCGTTGATCCCGGGCAGGTTCACGTCCATCAGCACCAGGTCGGGGTGGAGCTCGCGAGCTTTCCCGATCGAGTCCTCCCCGGTCTCGGATTCCCCGACGACCTCGAACCCGTCGGTGGCCTCCACGACCATCCGGGCAGCCTGCCGGAACGGCCCCTGGTCGTCCACGATGAGCACTCGGACCGTCATATCGGGCAGTCTCCTTCACCAATAGCGTGCCACCGGCCTTGCCGGGACGGCAGTGATGCCAGCACCACTTCCCGGCGGGGCCACCCCCCTAGGCTGCCACCCCGCCGAGCCGCAGGAACGCCCGCTCCAGCACCAGCCGGGGGTTCAGGTTCAGCTCTTCGGCCAGGGCCGCCCGGGCCTCCTCCACCGCCCCAAGCCCCAGTGCGTCGACGACCACCTCGGACGTCCCCTGGGCCCGAAGATCCAGGTTGATGGCGAGATCCTCGCCTCCCCCGACGGCCGCCACGATGCGGTCCCGGAGCGCGACGGAGACGGCGAGCAGCACCCAGTCCACGTAGTCGCGCTCGGCCCGCTTGACCCGCCGCTTGTGCCGTTCCTCCAGCCGACGGATGGCGCCGCGGTATACCTCCTCTGGTCTGCCCTGCTCGTCCAGGAAGGGCGCCAGGTCCACGTCGAGCTGATCCCTGAGCCCCTTCCTGTAGCGCTCGGCCGCCTCCAGCACGAGGTCGGCGGCGTCCAGCGCTCCCTGCGGACCGGGGGCCGCGCGGCGAAGCGCCTCCATGCCCACGTCTCGGAACGCGAGCCCGTCGGCACCGGTGGCCAGGCGGCGGGCCCGTCCCAGGTTCCCCCCTGCCAGGCGGGCTGCGAGCATCGCCAGCGGGCGATCCACCCCCTCGCCGGCCAGGGTCTCCGCGACGAAGTCCTCGGCGAGCGGCCGGAAGGTCACCACGTGGCACCGAGACAGGACCGTCTCCGGGAGTTCGTGGGGGCGGGCCGAGAGCAACAGGATGACGGCGTCGGCCGGGGGCTCCTCCAGGACCTTGAGGAGCGTGTCGGCGGCTGCCGGGTTCAGGCGGTCGGCCTCCCGGATCACGAAGACCTTCCGCCCGGGCTCGGGCGCCGTGCGGTAGGCGGGGTGCCACACCTCCTCGCGGACGGTGTCTACGTGGATGTCGCGCCCCTCCGGCTCGACCAGGAACTCGTTCGGGTGGCGTTCGTCCAGAGCCAGCCGGCAGTCGCGGCACTCGCCGCACCCACCTCGCTCGCACAGAAGGGCCGCGGCGAACGCCCGAGCGGCGAGCTGCTTGCCGCACCCCTCCGGCCCGGCCAGGAGGTAGGCGTGGTGGGGCCGGGCCGCGGCCTGCCGGAGGAAGGCCATGGCCTGGTCCTGGCCGGGCACGCGGTCGAGGACGGCTGAGTCACGCATCCCGACCGTCCCGCTCATCCTCCTCGCGCTCCTTCAGCACGCGACGCATGGCCTCCGTCACCCGTTCGTGCACCTCTTGTGGCGGGCCGCTCGAGTCGATCACCACGAACCGCTCCGGATGCTCCTCGGCGATCTTGAGGTAGGCGTTGGACACCTTGGCATGGAAGTCCCCCGACTCCATCTCGATCCGATCGGGCTCTTCCAACGAGCGCAGCAGGCCAGCCTCCGGCTCCACGTGCAGGAGGAGCACCAGGTCCGGGAACAGACCCTGGGTGGCCCACACGTTGAGCGTGAGGACGTCCTGTTCGCCGAGCCCTCGGCCCCATCCCTGGTACGCGACGGAGGAGTCGATGTACCGGTCGCAGATCACCACCTTGCCCTCGGCGAGCGCAGGCCGGATCACGCTTGCCACGTGCTGGGCCCGGCTCGCCGCGAACAGCAGGGCCTCGGTCCGGGGCTCGATGTGCCCGATGTCGTGGCCGAGCAGGAGGTCCCGCAGCCGCTCGCCCACCTGTGTGCCGCCGGGCTCGCGCGTCACGAGGGCGTCGGTCCCCTCCGATTCCAGCCACTCCTTGGCCAGGCGGATCTGCGTGCCCTTGCCGGAGCCCTCGACTCCCTCGAACACCACGAAGATGCCCCGCCGGGGAGGCCGCTTCAGCTTGGGGACGAGGGCGAGCGGCTTGGGCCGGCTCACCCGGAACCGCTTCAGTCCCCTGCGGGTCACGTCGGCGGCCACGATGACGCCCAGGCCGGCGACCATCAGCGCGACCCTGGTACCGGACAGGTCGACCTCAACCCCGCCCACCCTCACGAAATGGTGCAACCCGATCAGCCCGGCAAGGGCGGGGAACCCCGCCAGCGAAAGGAACAGGCCGAACCGCGACAGGACGGTGAGGGACCCGAACGTGCGGCCGCGGTACTCGTCGGCCACGTTCTCCTGGAGCAAGACGTAGCCCGAGACCCACGCCCCCCCACAGAAAAAGCCCAGCACCACCGTCAGCGCGGCCGCCCCCGCGATGGTGGGCATCGCCGCAAGCACCAAGAGGGTCGCGGCCGCCGCGACCAGCGACCACACGAGCAGACGGTCGCGCTCGGCGTACTCGACGAGCTTGTTCACGGACGCCATCCCGATCCCCATGCCGATGCCGAACGACGTGACCAGGAGTCCCCAGCCCGCCGCACCCGAGGCGAGCGTCGTCCTGGCGAAGATCGGCCCCAGCGCGAGCACGGCGCCGACCGCGCTGAACGCCGAGACGATGCCCACGGTCATGGACGAGGCGAGCGAATGCTGGCGGAGGAACCGGACCCCTTCGGCGATGTCCCGCAACACATGGGAGCTCTCGAACTTCCCCACGGCCCTGGAGGGCGGGGTGGGGATAGGGATCCGGCTGATCATCAGGGCGGAGAAACCGAACGTCCCGGCGTCGAGCCAGAGCGCGAGGAACTCGGGTCGGAACTTCAGGTACGGGAACAGGCCCGACGTGCCCGCGAGGAACGCGAAGATCGCCCCGCCCAGGGGGAGCGTCCCGTAGGTCGAGAGAAGTCCGAGCGAGTTGGCGTTGGCGAGCTGTCGCCTGGGCACGAGGTTCGGCAGGCTGGCGTCGCGGGCCGGCGTCCACAGCAGGGAGAGCGACTCGATCAGGAACGACACCGCGAAGATGGCCCACAGCTTGCCCAGGAACGGCATCGAGGCGTAGAGCGCGCCCCGGGTCACGTCGGCCGTGATCATGATTCGCTTGCGATCGAACCGGTCGACCAGGGCACCGGCCACCGGGCCGAACAGGATCGACGGAAGCATCCGGGCGAGCATCACGCCGGCCACCGCGTACGCGCCGACGGTTCCCCCCAGCCGCTCCACGAGCGACGCGACGGCCACGAACCCGACCCAGTCGCCCAGCGACGAGACCGTCTGCGCCGCCAGCAACCGGGGGAACGGGGGGCGGGTCAGGAGGTCCCTGAAGGTCGCCGACTTGGTCCCGCGAAGCTGTGCGACCTCCTCGGCGATGCTCGACAACTACCCCTCCGCTGCGGACTCGGCCACGGCTCCCACGATCGTGCCACAGCTCGTGCACTTGGTACTGCCGTCCCTCTGCTGCACCATGAGCGAGCCGCAGGTCGGGCAGGCCTCGGGGACGGGCCGCTGGCCCACAGTGAAGTCGCAGTCCGGGTACCGGTTGCAGCCGTAGAACACGCTTCCCCGCTTGCCCCGCCGTGCCCGCTTCACGACGAGGTCGCCCTGGCCGCACTTCGGGCACTTCACCCCGGTCTTCTGCTCCTCCTTCTTGATGTACTTGCACTCGGGGTAGCCGGTGCATCCGATGAAGGGCCCGAACCTCCCCGACTTCTTCGCCAGTGGGCGGCCGCATTCGGGGCAGGTCTCCTCGAGGATCTCGGGCTCCTTCCGCTCCTGCCCGTCGAGGTTGCGGATGTAGCTGCAGTCGGGCCAGTTGCTACACCCGATGAACTTCCCGTACCGGCCCAGCTTGATCACGAGCTGGCCGGGCTCCCGGCCCTCCTGAGGACACAGCGGACAGCGCTCGTCCAGGACCTCCTCGAATCGCTGGATCTCCTCCTCGTTCTTCTCCAGCAGCCGCTCGAACGGCCCGTAGAACTCGTCGAGGACCTGCACCCACCCCATCGCGCCCTCGGCGATCTGGTCAAGGTCCTCCTCCAGCTTCGCGGTGAAGTTCACGTCGACCACGTCGGGGAAGAACTCGATCAGCAGATCGGTCACCACCTCGCCGACGTCCTCGGGGAAGAACCGCTTGTCCTCCAGGCGGACGTACCCGCGGTCCTGGAGCGTCCAGATGATGGACGCGTACGTCGAGGGGCGCCCGATACCCAGCTCCTCCAGGGCTTTCACCAACGAGGCCTCGGTGAACCGGGGGGGCGGCTGCGTGAAGTGCTGTTCCGGCAGGACCTCCAGGAGCCGGAGCACCTGCTGGGCCGAGAGGCGGGGGAGCGCAGATTCCGCGTCCTCGTCGGCGGCGTCGTCGCGGCCCTCGAAGTACACGCGGCGGAACCCATCGAATTTCATGGTCTGGCCGGTGGCCCGAAGCAGGTACCGGTCGTCTCCCGCCGTGGCCTCGACGTCCACCGAGACCTGGTCGAACCGGGCCTCGGCCATCTGCGAGGCCACCGTCCGCTGCCAGATCAGGCGGTACAGCGCGAACTGGCCCCTGTCCAGCGCTCCGGCCACCCGGTCGGGGGAGCGCATGGCCGACGTGGGCCGGATGGCCTCGTGGGCCTCCTGCGCTCCTCGCTGCTTCGTCTTGTATCGGCGAGGCTGCTTCACGGCGTAGGCCGCCCCGAACTCGGTCCGGACGACCTCCGCGATCTCCCGGAGGGCCGACTCGGCGATGGTCTTCGAGTCGGTCCGCATGTACGTGATCAGACCCACCCGTCCCTCGCCCGGGAGGTCGATGCCCTCGTACAGCTGCTGGGCGACGCGCATGGTCCTTCGCGCTCCGAACCCCAGCTTCCGGGCAGCCTCCTGCTGAAGGGTGGAGGTGGTGAAGGGGGCCGCGGGGGTCCGCTTGATCTCCTTCTCCCTAACCTCCGACACCCGATAGCCGGCCACGCCCAGCCGATCCACCTGGCGCACGGCGTCCGCCTCGGTGGAAAGGGTGATGCCCTTCTTGTCGGGCGAGGCCGCCAGCTTGCCCTGGGGGATCTCGATCAGCCGGGCCAGGAAGGGCACCTCCTCGTCCTGGGGAGTAACGCGGACGTCAACGCTCCAGTACTCGACCGGAACGAAGGCCTGGATGTCTCGCTCCCGATCCACGATGAGCCGGAGGGCCACCGATTGAACCCGGCCGGCCGACAGCCCCGGGCGGACCTTCTTCCAAAGGACCGGCGAGAGCCGGTAGCCCACCAGCCGGTCCAGGATCCGCCGGGCCTGCTGGGCCTCGACGAGCCGGAGGTCGATGGCCCGGGGGTGCTGGAAGGCGTCCAGGATGGCATCCCGGGTGATCTCGGTGAACGTGACCCGCTTGGCCGTGGCCGGGTCCACCTTCAGGACCTCGGCCACGTGGTAGGCGATGGCCTCTCCCTCCCGGTCGAAGTCTGTGGCCAGCACCAGCTCCTCGGCCTTCTTGTGGGCGGAGCGGAGGGCCCGGACGGCCTTCTCCGAGGCCTCCGGGATCACGTACTCGGGCTCGAACTCCCGGTCGGTATCCACGCCCAGCTTGCTCTTGGGCAGGTCGCGGATGTGCCCGTAGGAGGCACGAACCGTGTAGTCGGGGCCGAGGTATCGCTCCAGGGTCTTCGCCTTGGTGGGCGATTCCACGACCACCAGCGTCTTTGTCATGCGTCAATCGCTTCCATTCGTCTGATGGGGGGCAGGAGGCCCGGCCGGCGGAGGCGGCATCCGGGCGCAGGGTACCAGCCCCCGCCGTCGTCCCGGGGATTATGGCTCCGGCCGCGGGGCAGGGTCGGAGCGGTCCGCCCCCTTCGAACGCGGTGATACCCTCGGTTCATTCCCGCTCCCCCGGAGTCGGCGCGTGCTCGGAATCCTCAGCAGGTTCATCACGGACGAGGTCGCACAGTACGGCTACCTCGCGATCTTCGTCCTCATGGTGCTGGAATCCGCGTGTATCCCTATCCCCAGCGAGGTCACCATGCTGTTCGGAGGGGCCCTGGTGAGCGCCCCGTTCCTGGCCCCCGAGCATCAGCTCGACCTGGTGGCGGTGGGCGTGGTGGGGGCGGTGGCCAACCTGGTGGGTTCGTGGTTCGCGTATTGGGTGGGGTACGTGGGAGGGCG
This sequence comes from Actinomycetota bacterium, assembly GCA_050692695.1. Lineage (GTDB taxonomy): Bacteria > Actinomycetota > UBA4738 > UBA4738 > HRBIN12 > AC-69. Next base: position 4,615 of record JBOGVI010000149.1, on the reverse strand, counting down.
GCCCCTCATCGACCGGTGGGGCCGATACCTCTTGCTGCGGCCCCACGAGATCGACCGGGCCCACGACTGGTTCGAGCGGTACGGGCACGAGGCGGTGTTCTTCGGGCGGCTCCTCCCGGTGGTCAGGACGTTCATCAGCCTGCCGGCGGGGGTGGCCAGGATGAGCTTCTGGAAGTTCAGCCTGTACACCCTGCTGGGGTGCCTGCCATGGACGTTCGGGCTGGCGTTCCTCGGCTACAAGCTGGGGGAGCGGTGGGAGCAGGTGGAGCGGTTCATCCAGCCCTTCTCCTGGCTGATCGCCGCGGCGGTGGTCGGAACGGTGGGCTGGTGGGTGTGGCGGAGGGTCCGCGATCTCCGGGCCCAACCGGTGCCCGCAACGGACACCGCGGCGGACGACCCCGATCCCTCCAAGGAAGAGGACACCCTGGCTCGCTGAGGTCCGGAGCCGAGCCCACGGACCGCGGCCGCGCCCGCCTCCCGTCGCCTACAGCCCGATCTCGGGGGCCACGGACTGGAGGCCTTCGATCCCCACGGCGATGAACTCGTCGAGGGGGAGCCCGATCGACTGCTCAACCGACGTGACCTCCTCCCGGTTCACGCCGGGCGCGAAGGCCTTCTCCTTCAGCTTCTTCTTCACCGAGGACACCTTCATGCCCGCAGCCTTCTCCGGGCGGACCAGGGCCGCCGCCACCAGGAGGCCCGCCACCGCGTCCGCGTTCACCACGGCCTTCGACATCAGGTCGGTCCGGTATCGCTCGTGGGCGTGGGCCAGCACGCCGTTCACCACGCGCTCGTCCACGCCGGCCTCCCGCAGCCACTCGGCGGCGAGGTGAGCGTGTTGCTCCGGGTCGTCCTGGGTCTGGTCCTGGTCGAGGTCGTGGAACAGCCCGGTCAGCGCCCACAGGCCCTCGTCCTCCCCAAACCGCCGAGCGAGGGCCCGCATCACCCCTTCGACGGAGATCAGGTGGCGGACGGTGGTCTCCTTCTCGGCCCGGTCCCGGCACAGCTCGATGGCGGCGTCGCGATCCATGACTTCTCCTTACGACGAGGTGGGTGCGGGCGTCGCCGTCCGCACGTGGACCGGGACGCTCGTCACGACCACGTTCGGCTCGAACAGGAGCATCCGCTTGATGTAGAAGGCCGTCTGGTTGTGGAGCAGGTTCTCCCACCAGTGGGCCGGGATCAGCTCGGGGAGAACGACGGTGACGATGGTGTCTCGCCGGTCCGTGTGCTTGCGGATCTCGGCAAGGAGCGGGTCGCCCAGGTCGCGGAAGGGTGCCTCGACCAGGATGAGCGGCACATCCATGTGCCTGTCGTGCCATCCGTCGATGATGGGTTCCACCTCCTCCGGATCGGTCACGAAGAACAGTCCTTCCACGGCCGCCGGGTTCAGGGACTTGGCGTACACCACGGCCCGAACCGTCGCATCGTGGATGCCCGACACTGGGATCAGGACGACCGTCCGCTCGGGTTCGACCGGCCGTTTAGCGTGGGCCTCCGCCGCCGCACGCTCCTCGGGAAGCAGGGGGATGTCGGTGACCACGATCCCTTCCTCGAACAGGAGGGAGGTCTTGACCATCAGGGCCGACCGGTTCCGCAGGAACTGAAGCCACGAGCGCCCGGACAGCACCTCCGGGACGATGACGGTCACGAAGTCGCCCGGGTCCCGCTCGATCTTGTGGAGGTACCGGCGCAACTCTCGGACGAGGTGTTCGTCGCCGGCGGGCAGCAACTCCAGATCTCCCAGGCGCGGGCATCGCACCGCCCATTCGACCTCGGCCGATGGGTACTCCTCGGCCGGTCCCACCCACAGCGGCCGCACCTGCTCGGGCCGGATGGCGCGCAGGTAGGCCACGGCGTCGACGGTGGCCGGTCCGAGGTCGCGGACGAGGACGACGAACACGTTCCGGGCCTCGTGCTTGGCCGTCAGGTGGCCGGCCCGCAAGGCCGCTCCCACGCGGGCGTAGTGGCGGTGGACGGCGAGGAAGAACGCCACGATCACGGGGATGGCCGCGATCACGATCCACGCCCCTCCTAGGAACTTCGTTATGGTCACGATGACGAGGACCACCCCGGTGACCGTGGCCCCGATCCCGTTGATGGTCGCGCTCCGCCGCCACTTCTCAGCCCTGGTCCGGACCCACCGGACGACCATCCCGGCTTGGGACAGCGTGAAGGCGGTGAACACGCCCACCACGTAAAGCTGGATCAGGCTCGTGAGGTTCGCGTCGAAGATCCAGATCAATAACGACGCCAGCGCCGCGAGCACCACCACCCCGTTCGAGAACACCAGCCGGTCACCTCGGTTGCGGAACTGGGACGGCATGAACCGGTCCCGGGCCAGGATCGAGGACAGGCGGGGGAAGTCCTGGAACGACGTGTTCGCCGCGAGCACAAGGATGCCGGCGGTGAAGACCTGGAGGACGTAGAACAGGGGACTGCCATCTCCGAACACGGTCTCGCCGATCTGGGCCAGCACCGACTTCGACGAGGCGATGTCGTGGGTGACGCGGACCTCCAGCAACCCGGCGAGCAGCGTGATGCCCAAGAACATCGAGATGCTGATGGCGGCCATGACCGCCAGGGTGTTCGCCGCGTTCTTCGCCTGAGGGCGCCGGAAGGCCTGGACCCCGTCCGCGATGGCCTCCACCCCCGTGAGGGCGGTGGCGCCGGATGAGAACGCCTTCAGCACCAGGAACAGGCTGAGCGCCGTCACATCCTCCAGGATCAACGTGGATGTGGCCGCCGTCGGACAGCCGCCAAAGCATCGGACCATCCCCACGATCAGCATGAGGAAGACCATGGCCACGAAACCGTAGGTGGGGAATGCGAAGAGCATCCCCGCCTCTTTCACGCCCCGGAGGTTGACCAAGGTGACGAAGGCGACCAGGGCGATGGCCATGGCCACCTTGTGGTCGACCAGGGCGGGCGCCGCGGAGGTGATGGCGATGGTCCCGGCCGTGACGCTCACCGCCACCGTGAGCACGTAGTCGGCCAGGATGGCCGCGGCGGCGACCAGCCCCGGGATGGTCCCCAGGTTCTCCCTCGCCACGATGTAGGACCCGCCGCCGCGGGGGTAGGCTCGCACGGTCTGGCGGTACGACGTCACCACGATCACCAGCAGGATGGCGATGGCGGTGGCGATCGGAAGCTTCAACCTGAGCGCCCCGGCCCCCGCGGCGATCAGCACCAGCATCATCTCCTCGGTCGCGTACGCCACCGAGGACAAGGGGTCGGAGGAGAAGACCGGGAGAGCCAGGAACTTGGGGAGGAGCTGGTGCTCCTGCTTGTGCGTGGCGAGGGCGCGCCCGATCAACAGGCGCTTCAGCACCTCGAACGGCGAGCCGGTCTGCGAGGCGATGGCCATCCCGCGGATTCTAGGACCCGGCTGGTGAAAGCGGGAGGACCGCGAGAGCCCGAAACCGCAGGCGAGGGGCCCAGACGTGGGCTAACCTACCCGCTCGATGAAGGTCATCATCGTCGGCTGCGGGCGGGTCGGGTCCGAGCTAACCATCCAGCTCGGGAAGGCCGGGCACGAGGTCACCATCATCGACAAGCGGGCCTCGGCCTTCGACCGGCTCCCCCCGGGGTTCGAGGCCCGGACCATGGTCGGCCTGGGGTTCGACCGGGATCTCCTTGACGAGGCCGGTATCAAGGAGGCCGACGCCTTCGTGTCAGTGACGAACGGCGACAACTCGAACATCGTCTCCGCCCGGGTGGCCCGCGAGTACTACCACGTGCCAAAGGTCATCGCCCGCATCTACGACCCTCGCCGGGCCGAGATCTACGAGCGGCTGAACATCCCCACGGTGGCCACGACGACGTGGGGCGTGAAGCAGATCCTGTTGATGCTGTCGCACCCCCGTGAGGAGATCAAGGAGAGCCTGGCCGGCGGTGACCTGTTCCGGATGCGGCTCGAGGTCCCCGATCACCTGATCGGCCACCCCGTCAACTCGATGAACACGGACGGCAGGATCCTGGTCGTGGGGGTGGACCGGGGCGGACACGGGTTCATCCCGGTTGCCTCCAGCGCGTTCAAGGAGGGCGACATCGTCCAGCTCATCCTCCAGAAGGACGCGATGGAGCTCCTCGACGAGATCCTGGCCCCCGTGGGGGAGCATTAGCCGTGCGCGTGGTGATCTCCGGCGCCGGGGCCGTGGGTCGGTACCTGGGGTCAGACCTGGCCACTCGGGGCCACGACGTCCTGGTGATCGAGCAGGACCCAGCCACGCTGGAGGTGGCGAAGGAGTGGGCCCCGGACGTGGACTTCCTCCTGGGCGACGCCTGCGAGCCGTGGGTCCTGGAGAAGGCCGAGCTGAAGGCGGCCGACGTGGTGGTCGCCGCCACCGGTGACGACGAGGACAACCTGGTCACGTCGCTCTTGGCGAAACAGGAGTACGCCGTGCCCCGGGTTCTGGCCCGGGTGAACCATCCCCGGAACGAGTGGATGTTCAGCGAGCAGTGGGGCGTGGACGTGGCCGTCTCCGTCCCCCACCTCCTCACCGCGTTGGTGGAGGAGGCGGTGACCGTGGGCGACCTGGTGCGCATCCTCCGCCTGGAGGGTGGCCGGGTGGGTCTGGTGGAGCTCACGATCCCGGACACCTCGGCGAACGCC
>JBOGVI010000148.1:0-2116 GCA_050692695.1 Actinomycetota bacterium | reverse complement strand
GATCAGAATCGACGGTGGGATCGTGAGCCCGAGCGTCTTCGCGGTCCGCATGTTGAGGACGAACTCGAACTTCGTGGGCTGCTCCACGGGCAGGTCGGCGGGCTTGGCGCCTTTCAGGATCTTGTCCACGAAGTAAGCGGCGCGCCGAGCCAACACTGACGTGTTTGCTCCGTAGGCCATCAGTCCCCCAGCCTGGGCAAGGGACCCGAAGGCGTACATCGATGGCAGTCGGTGCTTGGCCGCCAGGTCCGCGAGCTGTTTCCCGTGCATCGAGAACATCACATCTGGCAGGACGAGTAGCGCGCCCGCCCGCTCTCTGAGCATCGCCGTGAATACCCCGTCGAACTCACTGGCATCGCGCGCCATAAGGACTTGTAGCTGCAGGCCCAGCACTCGAGCCGCATGCTCCGTGTCGGGCAACGTGAGATAGGCGGTAGCGGGGTGGGCAAGCACGGCCACCCGAAGTAGCCCTGGAACGGTCTCCTTCAGCAGCTCCAGGCGCTTGGCGCTCAGCTCGGTCGCGTAGTAATGGAGTCCCGTGATATTCCCTCCCGGCCGTGCGAGGCTGGCGACGAGGCCGTGGGCCACCGGGTCCCCGGTGACCACCATGACAATGGGAACCGTCCGAGTTGCGGCCTTGGCCGCGTCGGCATCGGGATGGGTCGGGGTAAATAGCACCTCCACCTTCACCTTCAGCTGGACGAGTTCCACGGCGAGCCCCGGCAGTCGCTCGTACCGCCCTTCCGCAGCCCGGCATTCAATGGTGATGTTTCGGCCTTCGATGTAACCGAGATCCCGCAAGCCCTGCAAGAAGGGCGAGTCCGAGCCCGGGCACCGCGACGCCGATAGAATTCCAATCCGAGCGAGCCCGCGTGTCTGCTGCGCCTCGGCGGCCAGCGACGCGGCGAAGAGAGCAAGCGAGAGCACAGCGAGGGCGACGGACCTGATCATGACCGCACCTCCGCGGACCCAGCTGCGAGAGGGGAGCTTGGCGGGGAGGGTACCACGCCAAGCTCAGCGGAGGTAGGGGCTCGCGGCTTCGGGCCGTGTTCGCACTCATCGAGTGCCGTCTCGCACCCACACTCCAGACCCGTCCACGCCCCCGGCTCACGACCTCGATCGCCCCGCAGGATCGCGTTCGACGCGCCGCCCCATGGTCTGACCCGTCCCCCCCGGTCTCGCGCGCTCCTGACGCCCGGAACGCTCCGGGTCGTGCCCGATTCGGATCGAGGCGGGCCAGGATAACCTCAAGGCAAGGCAGCGAGAAGCCGGTACCCGGCGAGCCTCAGGCGTCCGGTCCAGTCGCGCTACTGGATCAGTTCATCCACACGCACCAGCACCGAGGGCGGGATCGTGAGACCGAGGGCCTTGGCGGTCCGCACGTTGATGACCAGCTCGAACTTGGTCGGTTGCTCGACCGGGAGATCAGCTGGTTTCGCGCCCCGCAGGATGCGGTCCACGTACCGTGCGCAGCGGCGGATCTGGTCGGTGAAGCTCGCCGCATACGACACGAGGCCGCCTTGGTCGACGAACTCCCGCAGGCTATAGACGCCGGGGAGCCTTTGCTGCGACGCGAAGCTCAAGATGTCCCGGCGGCCCTCGAAGACGACTTGGTCAACGGGGACGAGCAACCCGTCGAGTCTCGCGGTCCGGATCGTGCTGAAGGCCGGCGGAAGGTCCGCCAGCGTGCGCGCCTCGACTGACTGGAGCGTGATCCGCAGCTGTTGTGCTGCCTCTCCGGCCGACTTGAACCATGCCGGTCCTCCGGCGAAGTCGGGATTCCAGAGGACGCCGACGCGCGAGGCGTCCGGCAGGATGTCGCGGAGCAGCTCCAACATCTTGCCGCCCATCTCGGGCCCCGCGACGACCGCACCGGTCACGTTCGTGGCGGGCCTCGCCAGGCTCGCGACGAATCCGAGCTCGACCGGGGCGGTCCCGAACATCATGACAATCGGGACCGTCGTCGTGGCCCGCCGCGCGACCGCGATCTCCTGATTCGAGGTCGCGACGATGACGTCCACGCCAAGGCTAAGTGCGCGTCACGAAATAAGAGGATCACGTTCGAGCGTGGGTCGGGAGGATCGTGTAGTTCCAATCGCCGTGGAACGTGTCGGGC
>JBOGVI010000147.1:0-1879 GCA_050692695.1 Actinomycetota bacterium | reverse complement strand
GCCACGACAGGTACACCGTCGCCGCGATCGCCATGAGGGTCTGGTTCGTGCAGATGTTGGAGGTGGCCCGCTCCCGGCGGATATGCTGTTCCCGCGCCTGGAGCGTCAGCACGTAGCCGACCTTGCCGTCCACGTCGACCGTCTCTCCCACGATGCGTCCGGGCAGCCGCCGGACGTCGTCAAGCCGGGTGGCGATGATCCCGAGGTACGGGCCGCCGAAGCTCAGGTGGTTCCCCAGGACCTGGCCCTCGGCCACCGCGATGTCGGCGCGGAGCTCGCCGGGCGGCGCGAGGATCCCCAGCGAGAGCGGGTCGAACACCTGGATGGCCCGAGCTCCCCCGGCGTGCGCCGCCCCGAACAGCTCGCGAGCGGGCTCCAGGATCCCGAACCTGTTGGGGTGCTGGACCACGACGCCGGCGACGTCGGGCCCGACCTCGGGACGCCCTCCGCGCCCGTCCTCCGCCGGGAAGACCTCCGGCTCGTACCCAGCTCCCCTGCCGTACGTCCGCAAGGTCTCCACGTACCGGGGATCCACGGCGCTCGAGACCAGAACCCGGTCCCGGCCGGGCGCCGAGCAAGCCAGGTTCACCGCCTCCCCCAGGGCCGTCGCCCCGTCGTACAGGGAGGCGTTCGACACCTCCAGGCCGGTCAGCTCGCAGATCATGGACTGGTACTCGAACAGGGCCTGGAGGACCCCCTGCGAGAGCTCTGGCTGATACGGCGTGTAGGACGTGTAGAACTCGGAGCGGCCCGCCAGTGCCCACACGACGGACGGCACATAGTGGTCGTAGGCACCCGAGCCCGCGAAGCAGACGAGGTCGTCGGCGCTCCGGTCGAGGGCCGAGAGACGCCGCATGTCGTCCAGGATCTCCATCTCGGAGACGCCGTCGGGCATGTCCAGGGGCCGATCGAGCCGGACCGACGGGGGGATCTGGTCGAACAGCTGGTCCAGGGAGTCGAGCCCGCACCGGGCCAGCATCTCCCGTACGTCGTCGTCCGTGTGCGGAGCGAACCTCATGGCTCGCGCTCAGTCTAGCCCGTCACGTCTTCCAGCCCGTACTTGGTGACCAACGACAGGTAGTCTCGCTGGTAGAAGATCTTGCAGTTGATCCCGGGATGCAGCTCCCGAAGCTTCCGGATCTTCCGGTTCTTCTTCGTCACGAGCTTCTGGTTCAGCGTGGTGATCTCGATGTACAGGTCGTACTGGGGCAGGTAGAAGTCGGGCGTGAACCGCTGGGTAACGTTGCCGTCGCTGTCGCGCTCGAGGTCGAAGGACCGGGGCTCGTACTCCCACTCGATCTGATAGAAGTCCAGGAGCCGGCCGAACTGCCGCTCGCTGGCATGCGCGAAGCTGACCGTGTCGCTCTTCAGGGCCGAGGTTTCGGCCGCCGCTCCGGCGCTCACTCGCCTCCGGCCCGAGCGATCTCGCGGCCCTTGCGCTTGGCGCCTTTCGCGAGGCTTCCCTCGAGATCGGTCCATACCTTGTCGATGGCGAGCGCGAAGACGCCCTGGCCCCTGGCGAGCAGATCCACCACCGCCTCCGGAGACTCCACCGCATAGATCCGCGAACCGTCGGACACGATGGTCGTGCCGACCTCGGGCGCCTTCAGTGCCCGCAGGGTCCCCACGGCCTTGCGGACCTGCTGGAGGCTGACGCCCGTGTCGAGGAGCTTCTTGATGATCTTGAGCAGCGCCAGATCCTGGAATGAGTAGAGGCGCTGCGTGCCCGACCCCTTGGCGTCCCGAACCGAGGGCCGGACGAGACCCGTCCTTGCCCAGTAGTCGAGCTGTCGGTAGCTGATGCCGACGATCCGGCACACCTCTGGGACGCGATATCCCTGCTCGGCCATCACAACTCCGTAATTACGACGGCGTCGCT
>JBOGVI010000146.1:0-4213 GCA_050692695.1 Actinomycetota bacterium | reverse complement strand
GGCCGTGGCCCCGAGGAGCCCCAGGCCAACCGTGAACATGCCGGCTACCCCGCCGGCCCGGAACGCGATGCGAAGGGCCCGGCGGAGCCCCGACTCGCGCGCGGCGTTTGCCACCCGGACGTTGGCCCGAACCGCCAGCCACATGCCGGTGAACCCGGTGACGGCGGAGAACCCAGCCCCCAGGATGAAGGCGAGTGACCGGCCGAGGCGGATGAACAGCTCGCCGTGGGCCGCATCCTCAGGCACTGGGAGGACGAAGAACAGCGCCACCGTGAGCAGGGCCAGGAATATGCCGAGGGTACGGAACTGCCGGTTCAGGTAGGCCCGGCTCCCCTCCTGGATGGCTCGGGCGATCTCCTTCATCTTCTCCGTGCCCTCGGAAGCCGCCAGGACCTCGCGCACCAGGTAGTAGGCGAACACCAGGGCGCCGATCGAGATCGCGAGGACCACCCACAGGGCCCGGTCCTCGAAGGCGCCGAAAACGGCCTCGATGGGTCCGCCTTCCTGGGCCAGGACGTGCATCGAACCTCCTCGGGCGGACTGCGGGAAAGAACTCTCTACCCAGCGGAAACTGAAGGATTATAGGAGGAACCAGCGGCCCAGGCCTCCCCGGACGGCCTCAGGCCAGGGCGAAATACCGGATCCAGACGTAGAGGATCGAGACGGCGATCGTGGCGCCGGTAACGATGACGCCGTATCTGAGGAACTCCACGAATCGGACCGGGTGGCCGCTCCGGTCTGCCACCCCCAGCATCACCACGTTCGCGCTCGCCCCGATGGAGGTGGCGTTCCCCCCGAGGTCGGCCCCGATGGCCAGGGCCCACCACAGGACCGTGGCGTCGCCCGGGATGGCCTTGGATAACGCGACCACGATGGGCGCCACGGTCGCGACGTATGGGACATTGTCCACCACCGCCGAGAGGACCACGGACACCAGCAAGAGCAGCAGCGCGGCCACCAGCAGGCGGCCGTCGGTGGCGTCGATCGCGCGCTCAGCCAAGTTCCCGATCACCCCCACCTTCGCCAGAGCGCCGACCATGACGAACAGGCCCATGAAGAAGACCAGGGTCGCGACGTCCACCTCGCGAAGGTAGGCCTGGGACTCGCCTCGGGCGATCAGCAGCAGGACGCCGGCCCCAAGCAGCGCCACCACCGACGGGTCGTATCCCAGCACGCCCTGGAGAACGAAGGCCAGCGTCACTACCCCCAGCACCCCCAGAGCCTTGGGCAGGAGCGTCCCTCCGACCAGGGCATCCCGCTCGTCCAGGGCCATGATCTCGGCTACCCGCTCGGGCCGATCCACGAACGTGTCGCGGAACAGCCACCGGGTCAGGAGCACGAACACGACCAGGAGGATCACGACGAGCGGAGCCAGGTTCACCAGGAAGTCGAGGTAGGACAGGCCGGCCTCGCTGCCGATGATGATGTTGGGGGGGTCTCCAACGAGCGTAGCGGTCCCCCCGATGTTGGACGCCATGACCTCTGCGATCAGGAACGGCACCGGCGCTAGCTCGAGTCGCTCGGCAATCAGCACCGTGACCGGCGCAACAAGCAGGATGGTGGTCACGTTGTCGAGCAGGGCCGAGGCCGCCGCCGTGATCACCACCAGCATCGTCATGACCCGGAAAGGCCGTCCCCGGGCCCGCTTCGCCGACCAGATGGCCAGGTACTCGAAGACGCCCGTGTGCCGCAGGACCCCGACGATGATCATCATCCCGAACAGCAGGAAGATCACGTTCCAGTCGACGCCCAGCTCCTCGGAGGAGAACGCATCGGAAGCATCGAGGATCCGAAACAGGAACATCAGGCCCGCTCCGACCAGGGCCACGATCACGCGGTGGACCCACTCGGTGGCGATGAACACGTACGCGCCGACGAAGACCAAGACCGCAACGGCCTCCTTCATCGCCGGAGCAGATGGCTGAGGAGATGGTCGATCCCGATGCCGCCCACCAGGCGGCCGCCTTCTCGAACACCCACCAGGGAGCAGCGCGTTCGGACCATGAGCGCGGCCACCTCGACCAGCGTGGCCTCCCCGTCCACCACGGGTGGTTCCTTCAGGTCCTCGCGAAGCAGGTCCCCAACGCGCTTGCCTTCCAAGCGGCGGAACAGGGCATCCGCCGCCCCCTCCTCCAGCACCCGGGCCAGGGCCCGATCCTCCTCGACGTAGGAGGGCAGGAGGCACCGGAGCAGGTCGCTGTCGGACATGACGCTCGCCAGTTTGCCCTGGGCGTCCAGCACCAGCACCGCCCGCACGTCATGCCGAGACAGGAGCGCGACGGCCTCCGCGGCCGGAGCGTCGATCTGGACCGACGGCTGCGGACCGGCCAGGTTGCGGGCCTTCACTCGCCGCCCTCCCAAGCCGGCCCGCGGCCGCCCACCCGCAGCACCGCATAGCCGAGCGCCCCAGCCAGCAGCGACGCCGCCAGGATCCCTACCTTCGCAGTGTTCGTGAGCCTCACCCCTGTGAAGGCGAGCTCCGCGATGAACAGCGAGACCGTGAACCCGATGCCGGCCACGGCGGCCGTTCCCATCAGATGAAGCCAGGTCACGCCGTCGGGGAGTCGCGCCAGACCGGTGCGGACGGCCGCCCAGCTTGCCACCGAGATGCCGGCCAGCTTGCCCACGACGAGTCCCAGCACGATGCCGACCCCAACCGTGCTGGTCGCGGCGTCGCCGATGGCCTCGGCGGTTACGCGGACACCGGCGTTGGCCAGTGCGAACGCCGGGACGATGACGAAGCTGGTCCAGGGGTGAAGGGCGCTCTCCACCCGGGCCAGCGGAGATACAGCCTCCCGGGATAGGACCTCCAGGTGCAGCCAGTGATGCGCGTCGACGTCGGGCGGCGACGGATGGTCCACGGTCTCGTCGGCTACCCGGTGTGCCTCATCGCTCACGGCCCGGGGACGCTGGAAGGGCACGGCCGGCGTGAGCAGGCCAAGGGACACGCCGGCGATGGTCGGATGCACTCCGGATTCGAACACCGCGACCCACACGGCCACCCCAAGGACCACGTAGACGGGAGTGGACCGCACGTGGATACGCTTGAGGAACGCGATCAGCAGGCAGATCGCCGCCGCGACCCCCAGGGCACCCCACGTGATCCCGCCCGAGTAGAACAGGGCAATCACGACGATGGCGCCGATGTCGTCCACGATGGCAAGAGTGAGCAGGAACGGCTTGAGGTTGGGAGGCGCGTACCGCGCCGCGATGGTCAGGACTCCCAAAGCGAAGGCGATGTCGGTGGCCATGGGGATGCCCCATCCACGGGATCCCTCCCCGCCGGCGTTCAGCCCGATGTAGAGGAGCGCGGGCACGACCATCCCGCCGAGCGCCGCGATGGCGGGAAGGGCCGCGGCACGGGCATCCCGAAGCTCCCCGGTCAGCACCTCGCGCTTGATCTCCAGGCCCACGACCAGGAAGAACAGGGCCATGAGAGCGTCGTTCACCCATTGGCGGAGATCCTCGGCGATGGCCCACGGCCCCACCCGGACCCTCAGGACCGTGTGCCACAGGTCCTCGTACGAGGCCCGCCACGGCGAGTTCGCCCACAGCAGCGCCACGATCGTCGCGAGGAGCAGGAGCACGCCGCTCGCCGCCTCCTGTTCCAGGAACGACTGGAGCGGCTTCAGGACCCGGCGGGGGACGGGGCGCTCGGACCGGGACCAAGGCATCCGCAGTCCCTGGTCCGTGCCGGGAAGCCCGTCGACCGAACGCCCCACCCTTCCACCCCGTGCCGACCAGTCTTCCCGGCTCGCCTCTCGGTGCGGCCTCATCGTATCCGCAACCGAGAAGGGTGGTTGTTGCCACTCCCTCCCCCCGGTACGCTCGTCCGCGTTTTGGCAGAAGGTCGTCACCGCCCGATCCCCCACCGGCGCCTGTCTCCCGCAGGGTGGATCGTCCTCGCAGCCATCGTGGCGCTGGGCGTCGTCGTGTTCCTGGTGCTCCGGGACGGGGGCGGCAGCACGGGCATCCTCGACGGCGAGGACGACACCATCCCGGCGTTCGACTTCCAGGTAGTCAAGGCCGTCCCCATCTCCGTGACCGCGGCGGACGCGAAGCGGCTCGCCGGCATCGCCGAGGCGGTGGCTGGCCCGGTGACGGACACGATGACCCTCCTCTACACGGAGGCCTTCCTCGATCCGGCGAACTGGCGGGACGGCTCCTACGAGGAGGTATGGCCGCTGTTCGATGGGGGATCCGAGGCCGCTGC